>JAUVKS010000001.1 GCA_030596145.1 Pseudomonadota bacterium
GATATCCTTACATTTTCTCCCATAACAATTGTGCCTGTCTTCTCATCTATGACCACAACTGCAGTGGAGTCGACCGCAACATTAATGTTTTCAACAATCGAGACAAGCTTCACTATACTCCCTTTAAAAGACTCGTTTATATCTATGGCAATGGTAGATGAATCAACAAGCTTCGCTTCCACGCCCGCTATCGCGCCATTTATGGCCTCCGCCACCCCTGTCGCAGTTGTAAAATCGGGCCTATGAAGATTTATGGAGAGTGACTTCCTGTTTTCAAAATTGTACTCCAATTCCCTTTCGACAAAAGCGCCGTTTGTAATCCGGCCAACAGTCGGATGATTCTTGGAAACTTTAGCGCCTCCCCCGCCTGCGGCAAAACCTCCGGTAGATACCGACCCCTGCGCCACTGCATAGACCCTGCCATCCGCCCCCCGAAGCGGCGTCATAAGAAGAGTCCCTCCCCGCAGGCTGTTTGCATCACCAATGGATGAAACCATAACGTCTATTCTCGATCCCACCTTGGCGAATGGAGGAAGCTCGGCGCTGATCATAACTGATGCCACATTATCTGAGCTCAGGTCATTTCGGGACTCCTCTTTCATCCCAAGCCCCTGTCTGCTCAACATATTGGCAAGGGTTTCCTTTGTAAATCCGTTCTCAATATCGTCACCGGTTCCGGCCAGACCAATTACCAGGCCATAGCCGATCAACTGGTTATCCCTGACCCCGCCGATGCTGGATACATCCTTGATACGTGCAGCATAGGCATGAGACGCAATAACAAAACTAATTGCAAAAGAAATTGCGACATATGTGAAGATTCTTGCTGTCTTCATAAAATCAATCCTAAAACGGCCAGGTCCAATCTACAATGCGCGTCAGCCAGCCCGGTCTCATCTTGTCATTAACAACGCCCTTGCCTGTATAAACAATCTTTGCATCCGCAATGTACTGTGATGATATAACATTGTTCGAGGTAATATCCTCGGGTCTGATAATGCCGGAAACAACAATGTACTGATCCTCGGCATTTATAGCCAACCGCCGTTTCCCCTCTATGGCCAGATTGCCATTGGAGAGTACCCTGATAACCTTAGCTGTTATTTTTGCCTCTAATTGACCATCACGGCTCGTTTCGCCCGTACCGTTAAGAGAATTGGAAGACGTGCCTCCCAACCCGATTGACGTACCAAACCTTGTGTTCTGCTCCATCATCTTTTTTTCCAATCCCAAAAGGCTCGTTATCCCGGCAGTCGTACTCGTATCCCTGCTGGTAGTTGTATCGGCAGAATTGCTGCCTGAGGAATACTCGTCTATAATTATTGTAATGATATCATCAACACACCTTGCCTTATTATCGGTAAAAAGCAAATTTTTCGCATTTTCGCCGGGCCAGATGGATCCTGTGGGCGGAAGCGATATTTTCTCCTTTGGAACCGGAACAGGTTCATCTTTTTTTACCATATTAATATTTGAAGAACATCCGGCAACAACAAGCAGAAAAATAACACCTAACAACACTATGTCGAGTAGTCGAGTAGTCGAGTAGTCGAGTAGTCGAGTAGTTAAGTGGTTGTTATTGTTTGTTTTCATATTAAAAACCCACCTTCACGAGAGAATTACCCGTCACTCTGGCATAAATCATATTTTTAGATGATACATTTCTGACCTTTATCAATTCCCCATGCAGTCCATCCTGCTCTGAGAGTCCAATGGTCGTTATTCTAATCGGACCGTTTTCAAAAACAATTCTTACCGGCTTCCCCCTCTTTACCATTGGTATGCTTCTCACCATATTCCCGGTTATTTCGGTATTTGGTTTAATATTGGTGCGAAGCTTCATACCCACAACAGCATCAGGGTTCGAAATAATATTTGATGGCAAGCGGTTAAACCACCTTTTGACCAATCTGACATCATCACGGTTAATCCTGACATTTTTAGGAAGAGACTTTGTGCTGACCACAACATCCATCAGCACTTCTATCCTTACTCTGACGGTTTTCCCATTCAGAAATGAGTCATTTTCATAACACCTGACGGTAAAGGAAGAATTTCCGATAAAATCCTCATTCCTTCTGCTCAGGACCCGACAGGTAATTTTTTTCCCTGTCAGGCTCAAATCAGACACCCTGCCGGAAAATTCTACCCGCACAACGCTTTTCGGCCAGGGCATGTTATTTTCAATATATGTCCTGACAAGCCCCTCTATCGTCTGCCCTTTTATTACTACTACGGGAGCCGCGCACAGATGAGTGTTGAAAAGAAACAGGAAAACAACAATCGCAATTAAGAAAGATCTCGTTAAGTGGTCAAGTAGTCGAGTGGTCGAGTGGTTGTTATTATTTGATTTCATATCGTTTACCTGAATTTGAGCAATTAGCTATTAGGATTAAGGATTAGAGGATTATTTCCTTACTTCTTACTCCTTTAATCCTTAATCCTTAAAACTTACCTCTTGAGGCCGTTAGCCATCTGCAGCATCTCATCCGCTGCCTGGATTGCCTTTGAATTTATCTCGTATGCTCTCTGGCCTACAATCATCTTGACCATCTCATCCACAACATTTACATTTGACATCTCTAAAAAATGCTGTGAAATGGTGCCGAACCCCTCTTCTCCGGGATTTCCGACAGTGGCGTCACCGGAGGATTCCGTCATATCATAGAGATTTCTCCCCAAACTGGTAAGTCCCGCGGGGTTGATAAACCTGGCAAGCTCTATCCTGCCGCTTGCCAGAGCAGCGCCGTCCTCATCGGTTGCCGTCCATGTGCCTCCGCTGTCAACGGTAAAATGTACCATTTCCATAGGTATGTCCACTGCAGGTATCAATTTAAGCCCTTCGGAATTACACAAAGCACCATCCATATCCATCTTGAAATTGCCCGCCCGTGTGTAAACCGTGCGCCCATTATCGTCAAGCTGGAAAAAGCCATCCCCTTCTATAGCAAAGTCGAATGTATTGTCCGTCTGCATATAGTCACCCTGGGTAAACATTTTTTGAACAGCCACCGGTTTTACGCCCATACCGATCTCTATACCCACCGGCAACTGACCTCCGCCGGATGTCTCAGCCCCTGATTTCGAATATAACTGATACATAAGATCCTGAAAATCGGCCCTTGCCTTTTTAAATCCCACGGTATTGATATTGGCCAGGTTGTTCGCAACAACGTCCTGGCTTATTTGTTGTGCCTCCATGCCGGTTGCGGCTGTCCATAAAGCCCTTATCATGTTAATCCTCCCTTAAGTTTAGTCGAGTGGTCAAGTAGTCGAGTAGTTGAGTAGTCGAGTAGTCGAGTAGTTGAGTAGTTGACTAATCCCAACTCGACTATTTTCCTACTCGACCACTCGACCCTGTGCAGGTTACAGTTTCCCGATGCGGTTTGTTGACGATCTGTCCTGTTCCGATATAGTATGAATCGCTTTCTGGTACGATTCAAAAGTGCGCTGTATATTGATCATTTCAACCATTTCTTTTATAATCTGGACATTGGAAAGCTCAAGGTATCCGGATTGGACACGTGCATTTTCTTCCTCTTTTGCGCCCGCTAAATCATCAGGATTACGAAAACCTACGCCTCGTTTAACAAGAGCAGACGGTTCGCGAAAGCTCATGATCTTCAATGCATCAACTTCATCGCCATCCACACTTATCACGCCATCTTGGCTTATCCGGATGTTGTTTCCCTCAATTGTAATTTTTCCACCTCTACCAAGGAGATAATCTCCGGCCTGTGTAACCAGCTCTCCATCCCCGTTGAGCGTAAACCTTCCATCTCTCGTATAGGCAACGCCGGCTTTTGTCTGAACAGCAAAAATCCCTTCCCGTCTATTACCAGATCCAGAACATTGCCGGTTTTCTGCATAATTCCCCGGGAATAATCGACAGTTGTTGCCGGTCCCTGCGCGGGTCTGCCTTCATCCGCCCCCTTTTCGGAGCTTGCCTTTAAAAAATGGAACCGCTCTGCCTTGAAACCGGGAGTGTTAACATTGGCAATATTATGCGTGACGCAATTAAGCTGGCTAATCTGCCTTATAGCCGCATTTACCATTATTTCGATACCGTTGATCATCTTTCCTGCCTCCCTTTCCTGCACACAAAAATAAAGCAATTTGTATGCCAAAAGAGCTAAGAGCGTGGAGCGGAGGGCAGAAGGGCAGAAGATTAGAGGGTTAGAGGGTTAGAGGGTTAGAGGTCGGGAGGCAGGCAATTTTGTTTATAACAGGAATTTTTTTCCCATTTGGTTGGCTCTTTTATAAAGGTAGTCGACCAGTTCACGGTTCAAGGTTGCTGGTTACTGGTTGTCTAATCTTTTGACCTTCTGCTCTTCTGCCATCACCTTCTCACCCTCCGGCCCCTGCTCTCTGTACCGTTCATTGAGCGAATAAACAAAGGCCAATATTTCCGCAACAGCTTTGTAAAGCTCAGGAGGAATCTGTTCATCTATATCAAGCCGGCTCAGGATCTGCGCCAGCGCAGGATCTTCTTTTACAGGCACCTTATGTTTTTTTGCGAGTTCTATAATCTTTTCAGCAATGACGCCACTTCCCTTGGCTGTGACCCTCGGCGCCGAATCTCTTTTTCCGTCATATTTTAGGGCAGCGGCAATTGTTGTCTCTTTTTTGTCTTTGTTCATAAAAACACCGTAACCGTTCAGAGGTTCAGACTTGCCTGCGGCAGGCAGAGGTTCAAGGTTCAGAGGTTCAGGATAAAGCTATTAGACATTAGCCATTAGCTCTTAGTCCGCCAGAGCCCTTTGGCGGATTAACTGTTTGATTTTTTAAGCTAAAGGCTAATTGCTAAAAGCTAACTGCTAACAATCTTTGATTTGAAAATATTGGTGCATAGCAGTTAGCCCTGCGCTCCAAGAAAAACAACCCTGAACCTCTGAACCCTGAACGGTTACCCTTTATTTCACGCCAAAATATCCACGCCCTCCAGGGAAAACAGGTTTTGAACGTCGCGATATTCATCCTTTATTTTTAAATCATCCTTCTCTGTCACACACGTTAAATAATCTATGTCATATCCTAAAGCCGTGAGCTTTTCTCCAAGTTCTTCTAAAAACAATCTAATAAAATTACATATATTTTCATCCTTACATTTCAATACACAGCTTATTTTTTTAGCCTTGATTTTCGCTTCAACAGTAATGTTGCCCAGGGCATCCATATCCAGCAGAAACAGAACTTTCTTCTCTTCCCGGCGGCCTTTGCCCTTTGAATCCCGATCTCCAAATTTCACAAATATCTCCGCCAGACCCATATTCTCCGGAAACAGCAGAGGAACCTGGAACATATATTTACCCTCATATTCCTGAAACAAATAATTTATCACCTGATGAGAGTTAATTATTTGCAAAGAGGAACGGACAAATCCGGCAAGTTTTTCCGCTGCGGGAAAATTTCTATTTTCCATCAACGACTGAAGCCTGCCGGACATCCTTATCAAGAGTTCCTTCAGGTTTTTAGAGGGATTCTTTACCTTCTCCATCAAGTAACCGAATTTGTGGACATAATCTCTAAAGAAGAAAGGTTTTTTTAAACTTTCCCTGGAAAATATCAACGATTCTAATATATTTTGTATATTCTTGACATCTTCCTTTCCGAGATGCGCTGCAAGCTTCCCTAAATTTTCAGGACTGAACCTGCCTGTCCCTTCTATGAAAAACTCAAAAAGAGCTTTCGGGTTTGAACGGTAAAATCTCAAACAATACATTAACCTGGAATTTTGCGATATTTCATTATGAACAATACGAAGGATAACACCGGGATGCAACTGTTCCACCTTTACCGCAACCTTTTCGCCTTTCTTAAGCGGCAGCTCGGAATCTGCCATAACTCTGCTGTTTTTCAGCAAAATCAGCGTTTTCCCGTAACGAGTGGTTTCCATGATTTCCGCTTCCACCACTTCGCCAACGGAAAGAGGAGGCAAAAATGCCGCTTTTTTTTGAATTTGCAACAGGTAATTTAGTTTATGGGATGCTATTGTGGGAGGAAGAATTTTCATTCTTTTTTCGATGAAGATCTAAAATAAGACATATCTCTCCTTCAGTTAGATTCAACGTATCGGCTATCTCTTTTTCAGTTAGACCTTGCCGGGCCATTTTTACAACATCTTCATACTTTTCCCCGCGGCTTGAATCTCCTGACTTTCGGTCTTCGGACATGGCATCTGATTCTTTTATGAGGGTCCTCAATCGATTCTCTTTTTCATTCAGGACATATACGAACTCCTTTACTTCATTCAAAGCATGAAAAAGACGATCTGTAGAATGCCGGGAGTTTTCAATCAACTTGCTGAATTCAGAAAAATTTTTTGCGCCTATTCCCTGCGGTCTCTTTTTTATTTCCCTGTTTACCGCCCGGATGAGAAATACAATGGCAAGGCACAGCGCTATATCTGCAAGGATCTGAAGTCCCAACATAAACTCTATGCTCATCAATCCCAGCATTCCAGCATTCCTCAATCCCAGCATTTCAGCATTCCCTTCATACCTTTATATCTACTTTTCCCATGGGTTCATCATCATCAGCAGGGCCATCTTTTTTCTTCTTTGCGCTATTTTCTTCCGTGTTCTTTTCCCTCTTGCCCCGCTCCTCTTCCTCCCTGATCATAAGTCTCTCAGATTCTTCAAGGTCTTTAACTTTTTCTCTCAGCTCCCTCTTCTCTTCGGCTAATTGAGCTTCAAAATGGTTCTGCTGAACATCGGCCTGTTGCTGTTGAACCTGTTGGACACGTTCAACTGCGCTGGATTGCAATAATACCTGTTGCACATCAAGCGATCTGACCATGACTTCTGCACCTCCTTAGGGTTCAGGGGGTTCAGGGTTCAGAGGTTCAGGGTTCTCTGATATCTAATCTTCTCACCTTCTCACCCTCTAATCCCGTGCCCCCTACTAATTGTCTTATCGTCACAATCTATTATAATCTTTAGCCGTTCGCTTAATTGCGAATTTAGGGATTTAGGGATTTAGGAATTAAAGGTATTCTGTTGATTTCAATCCCTCAATCCCTCAATCCCCCAATTCCTTAATCCCTATAAGGTATCCTTATTGAAATAACATTAAAGCCCGACTCATATGTAATATGAAAAAGAGCATCGTACTTTTTCAGGAGAAATAGCGCATATAACAATCTTTTATTTTCATTCAGATCATGAAGGGGATAGTCGGCTGAACTCCAATTTTCGATTAGTTCTTTTATTTGGATTTCGGGAATGGGAACTCCGGTATCCTCAATTTTGACATATATATGTGAATCATCATGGCCTGTAGAGATAACCAGCTCATTTAATTCGCTGTCTTTCATGGAATTTAGCAAATGTCTGGTTATCGCCGACAGAAAAATGGAATAATCGGCTTTTACTCCTGATATTTCCGGAATTTCCCTGTCCAATATCAGTTTCTTTTTAATATTATGCTTAAACTCCGGGTAAAACTGAAGGAACGCCATTTCAGACTCTACAAGCTCGGATAAATTGATTCTTCGCAAGGCAGTGTCGCTCAGCATCTGAAATTTTCCTGTCACATCATTAAACAGGCTGAAAAATCTGTTTGCTTCCTTTGCAATCAAACCAGCATCTGAAATTATCTTTTTGCAGCCTTCCAGGATCTCGGCATCTATGTTATTGTTATTATTTATAATAAGTTTAAGGCGCTCCGCCCTCCTCTGTAAAAGCTCGGAACGACCCAAAATCCCATTCAAGGGGCTGGCAAAGTTATGAAGAATGCCGGGGATAAGCTCCCTGAAAGTCGATTCAAATTCTTTTCCCAGTTCCTTAAAAACCTCTCTTTGTTTCTTGCTTCCATTCATTTTACCCCCAATTCAGACCTTGTCGAGTGGTTAGTGGCTCAACGGCATTGACTCGACTACTCGACCAATATTACAATAAAACAAACTTAGTAAAATATATTTTTTTAATTATCTCATCATCCAACAAATTATTCAAGCTAATTTTAATTTCTTCTTTTAACCCCCTCCTGATTTCAGGCAACTCCGAAGGATGAAAATCCCCCCTTACCCCCCTTTGGTAAAGGGGGGATGGGGGGATTTTTAAAAGCTCTTTCAATGTGTTATATATGATCTTTCTCAACTCGATCCTCTTTTGCGGCAGTTTCATCCCTCGATTCAGTTCAATAACCACATCACAAATCAGAAACCTGTCCTTTTTATTATCATCTTTCAAATGAATAATGAAGTCATTAAAATATTCAAACCTTTCTTCTGTAGAAAGAGTCTCTTGCGAACTTACTTCACAGAGCTCCTGACTCCTGACCTCCGACCCCGCCAGACTGACGGGGGGCAAGCTCTGACCTCCGATCTCTGGTCCTTGCCCCCTGACAGACCCGTTGCCTGCAAACAACGCAATGCACAGGCATACGGCCATCAAAACTCTGTATGCACAACCAATGATTTTCTCAGTCAATTCTCTGTGTTTCACTTATATGCCTTCATGAACTTATGAAATCCCAAATTTCAAGCATCAAATTACAAATAAATCCCAAATTTCAATATTCAATGAAACAGGATAGTCGAGTAGGAAATTAGTCAACCACTTGACCACTCGACCATTTGACCAATTGTGAGCGAAGCGAACTAAGTAATGTCATGTCTGAATTTTTTCAAGCCGACCTTTAGTCTCAGTATTGCCTGGGAGTGGATTTGACAGACTCTTGATTCCGTCAATTTCAAGGTCAGTCCTATCTCCTTTAATGTTAATTCCTCATAATAATAAAGGGACAGCACCAGTTTTTCTTTTTCAGGGAGTGAATCTATTGCATTCTTCAATATGTTTTTAAGTTCCCTGTTGGCAAGAAGGAAAAAAGGATTGTTTTGATCAATTTTTTCCAACACATCATGCCTGCCGCATTTTTCACAGTAGCTCTGGGGCAAATCATCCTTGCTCAGGATGCGGACACTCCTTGCTTCATCAAGAAGTTTATAATAATTTTTAAGTGATATGCCAAGATAATGCGAAATCTCTTCATCAGTTGGATGACGTCCGAACTTTTTCCGCAACACCTCAAGCGCATCTTTAATCATTGTTTCTTTGTTTCTAACTGATCTTGGCGCGTCATCTCTTGATCTTAATTCATCCAATATGGCCCCCCGGATCCTGAACTGTGCATATGTTTCAAACCGCACCTTCTTAGTTTCGTCAAATTTCTCCAGGGCCGACATCAATCCCATTATGCCGACGCTGATTAAATCATCTGTGTCCACATGATCGGGGAGTCTCAGGGCAATCCTCCCGACAATATTCTTAACGAGAGGCAAATATTTAATTATCAGTTTCTCGCGCTCTTTTTTATAAGCCATTTTTATATCAGTTCAGCCACAAAGGCGCTAAGACACTAAGATTCTAAAATGATTATTTATTTCTTATGCGCAGTAAAAAGCAATATCTGTAATTTTTTTGGAAATAAATTCTTTCCTTTTATATAAGGTTTTGAAAAACATTCCTTTCCTTTGTGTCTTCGTGTCTTTGTGGCTGGGTTATTGCACATTTTTGTTGATGGTGGATCTGCCAAAGAATTTAATGGTCCCGTTTTCGTAATCTTTCGGCTGTTTCAGACACAACTTTGCGATAATTTTAGACATGCTTTTACTTGCCTTTGAATCAGAGAAAATCTCTGTTAGCAGTTTTTGTTTCCTTACTGCTTTTGAAACATTTTGATCATGAGGGATATATCCCAAATACTCGATTGGAAGACCAAGGAAATGATTCGTAGCATTGCTCAACCTCGCGTAAACCATCATGGCTTCATTCGAATCCCTTGCCATGTTGACAAGCAGCATAAAACACCTTGTTTTATAGCTTTGATAAAGTATTTTGATTAAGGCGTAAGCATCCGTCAATGACGTGGGTTCAGGTGAAACAACTACAATAATTTCTCTCGCTGCCATATTAAAATACATGACATTGTCGCTAATTCCAGCGGCTGTATCGATAAGCATAAAATCGAAGTCTTCATCCAGTCCATCCATCTCCTCCAGAAGAGTGAACTTTTGCCCTTTTGACAGATCGGCTGTCCCCTGGATTCCTGAAGATGCCGGCAAAATCTTGATGCCTCCCGGACCTTCGACAACAGCCTCAGAAAGAGTTTTTTCGCCGCTAAGGACGTGGCGCAGATTATATTTTGGAGTAATGCCAAGGATCACATCTATGTTGGCCAACCCTGTATCAGCATCGAGCAGCAAAATTCTTTTCCCCATCTTCGAAAAAATATATGCGAAGTTTGCAGTTATATTTGTTTTCCCAACCCCCCCTTTGCCGCTGGTAACAGCGATAACACGGGTATTGCTATTATATATTTTCCGTTCAATTGTCTGGGGCATTACATTTTCCTTCATTTCTCTCAACGCTCCTGCCTGATCCACCTAAACTACCTCCATAGGGACAAATCCCCTTTTTCTCAGTCTCTCAACTTCTGTTCTCTGACCTTATAAGGATTCAGAAGATTAGAAGGTTAGAAGGTAAGAGCTCCATAACCTTCTCACCTTCTGCTCTTCTAACCTTCTGCTCTTTTAACCCTCTCAACTTCTAACCTTCTAACCTTCTAACCTTCTAACCTTCTAACCTTCTAACCTTCTAACCTCCCGCCGACTATCAGCCTTGCAAGTTTTGCAGGATCCATTTTATTTAAATCATGTGGAACATTCTGACCATCGGCAATGTAGAACACCGGTTTGCCGACATGGTCAATAACATTATAAATCGAGCCGAATTTTTTTGAATCATCCAGCTTCGTAAATATAATGTTGTTATAATTTACAATACCAAATCTCGCCACAGCATCCATCATGCTCTCCTGACTTGATGTCATGCTTAAAACAAGATTCGTTTCCAGTGGAAGACCCATCGTAAAATATTCCTTTAATTTCGATAAATAAACTTCATCACCACGACTCTTTCCAGGCGTATCTATCAGTATGATATCTTTATCGGCAAACTTATTCAAAGCTCTCTCTAATGCCTTCTTTTCAGAAGCAACTTCCATGGGGACATCCATGATATCCGCGTATCTTTTCAGTTGTTCCACCGCGCCTATCCGATATGTATCCATTGTTATGATACCTACATTTAATTTATCTTCGAATAAACAGCGTGCCGCCAGCTTTGCCAGGGTTGTTGTTTTCCCATCACCCGTGGGGCCCACAAAGAGAGAAATCCTCTTTTTCCCCGTATTCCCGCCAGTATTTCTATAAGAAGAAGCAATAGATCCTTTTATAATGTTCTCAACAGCAGCCAGAGTATAATGATGGTTCTCCGGATCTTCCATCGAGCTATCGTTCTTCAACTCCTCTATTAATGCGCAGGCACGTTGTTTTGATACGCCTACCGAAATCAGGTGATAATAAACCTTTGACAGAGAAGAAGAAACTCTTCCATTATTTTGAATGCCAAGAACATCAAATAAAAGACCCATTGTCTCCTTTATCTCAGTCAGCTCGGCATAAATGCCCCCTTGCTTTTTGAAATCCATAATAAAGGACTTCAACTCATTAACATCCGATCTAATTATGGAGAATGTATCTGATTCCTCTTTTTCGCATTTTTGAAGCTCCCCGCAGCTTGCTGCGGGGAAGCTTCGACCGTAAGGAAGTTTGCTATTTTCAGATTCGCTCGTTTTTGCTCGCTTTTGCGGTTCAACTTTACTTTCTTTTAGAATTTCATAATTATCATCCCTGGCAGCAATCACCTCAATCCTGCCATTCAGCCTTCTGCTGGAAAGCACTATGGCGTCCGGGCCCATATCCGCCTTTATCTTCTGCATAGCCTCGCTTATACTCAAGGCATCATATCTTTTAATCTGCATCTTTTGCCGCCAGCATACCCAGAGATTTGATATTTACATCACTAATGATTTCGTTGTGGGAAAGAACAGCGATATTGGGAAAAAACTTTTCCAGTATCTTGCTTAAATATCCCCTGATATTGGGCGAGCAGAGAATAACCGGCGGCAAGCCTTTGTCGCTAAAAATTTTGATAAACTTCTTGAGGTTGCCTACAACCTCTTGTATCAGAGTGGGGTCAGCCGCAACAAATGATTCATATTCCGTATGCTGAACCGATTTATTAATTCTGTCCTCAATATCAGGAGAAACCATAATAACTGTTATGTTCCCATCCGCGTCCTTATATTCCTTTGTTATCATCCTGGCCAGCGCCTGTCTTACATACCCGGTTAACGTGTCAACATTTTTTGTCAGAGGCGCATAATCGGCTAATGTTTCCAGTATCGTAAGAAGATCGCGAATAGAAATTCTCTCCTTCAAAAGCCTCTGCAGTACTTTCTGAAGCATGCCGAGCGGAACGATATTTGGAATAAGCTCCTCTATAACTTTGGGATGGCTCACTGCCAGACTATCCAGCAAAGACTGAACATCCTGCCTGCCCAACAGTTCATCTGCATGCGTTTTTATAATTTCAGTCAAATGGGTCGTAATAACGGCTGCCGGATCAACAACAACAAAACCCTTTGCTTGAACCGATTCTTTTTCTTTTTCATCTATCCAGACCGCAGGCAGGCCGAAAGCAGGTTCCTTTGCCTCAATTCCCGTTATCTTTGCGCCTTCATTTCCAGCAGTTATTGCCAGATAATGACCCATCTGTATTTCTCCCTTAGCTATCTCAACTCCTTTCAGTTTAACAACATATTCACCGGGCTTTACCTGCAGATTGTCTCTTATATGTATGGCAGGCGTGACAAAGCCCATTTCAACGGCTATCTGCCTTTTCAGCGCCTTGATTCTCTCAAGCAATTCACCGCCCTCTCCTGCATCAACGAGGGGCACCAGGCTGTATCCTATCTCAAGTTCAAGGGCATCAAGGGGCAGGAGAGCTTCTATGGGCTCCTCCACCGGTTCCGGCGGCGGCTTCTCCTCCATATCTTCAACTTTCTGTGATGATTTAAATGTCCTGTATGCAATAATTCCCGAAATAAGAGCAATGGCTAAAAAAGATATCTTGGGCATGCCGGGAATTAAACCAAATATCAACAGGATAACTGAAGCCGCTGCAATCACCTTTGGTTTGGCAAAGAGTTGTCCTCCTACTTCCTTACCCAAATCAGATGAGCCTGTAGACCTGGAGATAAGCATGCCTGCGGCAGTTGATACAATCAGCGCCGGAATCTGCGTTACCAGCCCATCACCCACTGTAAGAAGAGTATAGACGCGAGCGGCATCCGCTACCGACATACCCTGCTGCAGCACGCCGACAATCAAACCGCCCAAAATATTTATCGTGGCAATAATAATCCCCGCGATTGCATCCCCCCTGACGAACTTGCTCGCCCCGTCCATTGCGCCGTAAAAATTTGATTCCAGCTCAATTTCACGCCGCCTTCTTCTCGCCTCTGCATCTGTAATCAGCCCTGCATTAAGATCTGCGTCGATGCTCATCTGTTTTCCGGGCATCGCATCCAGGGTGAATCTTGCCGCCACTTCGGCTATTCTTGTGGCGCCCTTGGTTATCACAATAAAATTAATAAGGACAAGCACCAGAAATACTATAAATCCAACCACATAATTGCCGCCGACAACAAAGGAGCCGAATGCCTTGATGACCTGCCCGGCCGCCCCCGGGCCCTCATTGCCATGGAGAAGTATAAGACGCGTGGAAGCTACATTAAGGGACAAACGAAGCAAAGTTATAATTAAAAGGATGGATGGAAAAACGGAAAAATCGATAGGTTTTTGCACATAAACTGAAACCAGCAGTATAATCAGAGAAAAACTGATACTGAAAGAAAGGAGCATATCGAGAGCAAAGGGGTGCAGAGGTATCATCATAACCAGAAGGATACCTGCTATCCCTATGGCCATCGCGGTATTGCCGCCTTTAAACAAATCGAAAAAATTGCCGGTTTTAACGTAAGGATCAGCCATTGCTCGTTACTCGTTGCTGGTTACTGGTTGCTCGTTACTGGTTGCGAATTACTCGTTGCTGGTTGCTCGTTGCTCGTTCCGAAAAGGAAATAGGAAAGAGTTAAGAGAAAAGGGTGTTACTCTATTCTCTAATCCTCTGACCTTTTAATCTTCTGACCTTCTAACCTTCTAACCTCCGACCTCCGACCTCCGACCTCCTTACTCGACCACTTGACTATTTCCCCACTCGACCATTCCCCTTGCTGTAAACGAATGCCAGTACTTCAGCAACCGCCCTGTACAAATTTTCCGGTATCATCTCATCCACATCCACATTCTTATACAATACTCGTGCCAGCGGCTTGTTGTTAACGATGGGCACATCGTTTTTCCTTGCAATATCTTTTATATTCTCAGCTATGAAACCAGCCCCTTTAGCAACCACCTTCGGCGCAGATGTGCTTGTCTGATCATAGCGAAGCGCCACGGCAAGATGGGTGGGGTTGGTTATAACCACATCCGCTTCCGGAACGCTTGCCATCATTCTCTTTCTGGCCATATCTCTCTGGAGATGTTTTATCCTTGCCTTTACAAGAGGATCTCCTTCTGTCTGTTTGGATTCGTCCTTCACCTCCTGCTTTGACATTTTAAGATTTTTTTCAAATTCCCACTTCTGATAAATATAATCGAAAACTGCAAGGATTATAAGCGCCAAACAAACTCTGAGAATAATCTTGAATGCAACCCCTCCAATGCAAATCAATATTCCCCATACACTCTGGTCCATCAGCGGAATAAAATTCTCTATTTCCCCCTTGATAGTTATATAAACAACGAAACCGATTAGCGAAATCTTAAATATATTCTTTGCCAGTTCCACAAGGCCTCTGATGGAAAACAGCTTCTGAAATCCCTTGATCGGATCAATCTTTGAGAATTTCGGCTGCACCGATTCTGAGGAAAGCACAAAACCAATCTGAACGTAATTGGCAAGCAAAGCCATGAAAAAAGCAGACAAAAAAAGAGGCAAAAGCATGGCGAAAATCTTATACACAATGCCGCTTGAAAGACTCTGGATATTATTGTAATCAACATTGAATTGGCCGGACTGGGTGAGCGACCACCTTGTAAGAGCCATCATCCTTTCGACTATAGCGTAAGAACCAAACCAGAAGCATGCCAGACAGGCTAACAAAACCGCCACAGATGCAACTTCCCTGCTTTTTGCAACCTGACCCTTCTTCCTCGCCTTTTCCCGCTTCTTAGGAGTAGCTCGCTCGGTCTTTTCCTGATCTTTATTTTCTTCAGCCATATTTCATAAAAGCTCAAGGTTCACGGTTCAAGGTTCACGGTTCAACGGTTCAACGGTTACTGGTTCTCTAATCTTCTAACCTTCTAATCTTCTAACCTTCTCACCTTCTTACCTTCACTACTCGACCATTCCCTGACACCTGCGTCAAAAAACCATCACATTAAATGGAGAAGCAGGTTCAGCTTGTCTCCAAGATCCAGAAAAATACTGCCCACCATTCTTGCGAAAACAGGAAGGGCAAGTCCGATACATATAAGCCCCACTGCTATTTTCACAGGAAACCCAACGATAAGTATATTAATCTGGGGAACGGTCCTGGCAATCAATCCAAATCCGATGCTTATCATCAAAAGCATGGCGATAACCGGAGCGCCTGTCTTAATTGCAACGACAAACATATCTTTTGAAAGCTCAATGATTGCCTGCGTTAATTCTCCTGAAAAATGAAAGCTAAGGGCAGGAACAATCCTATAACTTTCCGCGATAGCGTATAAAAAGAGATGGTGGCCATCAACAGCAAGAAATACCAGCATGGCAAGCAGATATTGAAATTGGGCTATAATTGAAACCTGCGCGCTGGTTATGGGATCAAACACATTTACAATGGCAAAACCCATTTGAAAGCCTGCAAGCTGCCCTGCTAATTGCACCCCGGCAAAGACCAGTCTGCCCGCCAAACCTATAGTGACGCCAATCATAACCTCCCCGGCCATTCTCAACGCTAACGGCAGGATATCAGGAGACGAGATATGGAGTTTAATAAATGGGAAAAGCAGAAATACTATCATCAGAGACAGCCCCCCTTTTACCCTGACAGGAACAGTCCTGTTCCCTAAAATAGGCATTGTTACTACTATCGAGCTCACCCTGAGGAGCACAAAAATAAACGTCTCAATCTGCTGTGCTGTTATTTGCACCTTCTCACCCTCTAATCTTTCTCACCTTCTAATCTTCTCACCCTTTCAGTCTCTCAACCCTGAACCCTGAACCCTGAACCTTTCATCTTATATACATCGGTATGGCTTGAAAGAGCTCCCTGGTATAAGTAACCATAAGGTTGATCATCCATGGAAGCGCAACGATGAGGGCCACCATGACCGCAACTATTTTAGGAACAAATGTCAATGTCATTTCCTGAATCTGAGTTACAGCCTGAAAGATGCTTACGACGAGGCCTACAGCAAGGCCCACCGTGAGCATTGGGGCTGCAAGCAGCAAGGTAACCTTTATGGCTTCAGCCGCCATTCCAATAATCAGATCAATAGTCATGCGCTACCTCTTTTAACAGGGTTCAAAGGTTCAAAGGTTCAGGGTTCAGGGTTGCTCGTTACTGGTTGCTGTCTAATCTTCTGACTTCTGACTTCTGACCTCCCTACTCGACCACTCGACCCGTCCGCCATCGGCTTCGCCTCAGGCGAATGCCGGGCGGGCCATTTCCCCACTCGACTAATTTAAGCAAAGCTTTGAACCAGCGAACCGATTATTAAATTCCACCCGTCAACCAGCACAAAAAGGAGTAGTTTGAACGGCAGGCTTATCATTATAGGCGGAAGCATCATCATTCCCATTGATAAAAGCACACTGGCAATGACCATATCCAGTATCAAAAAAGGGAGATAGATCATAAACCCGATTTGAAAAGCCGTCTTTAATTCACTGATTACAAAGGCGGGTATTAATACGGGAAGTTTGATCTCATCAGGTTTTTGGGGCCTTTCCCCCCTTGAAATTTTGACAAAGAGGGCAATATCTTTTTCTCCAGCCTGCTTTAACATAAATTCTTTTATGGGCTGCGCTGCCAGGTCAAATGCTTTTTCAGCCGATATCTCTTCATTTATATACGGCTGCAACGCCTGAGAATTTACCTTATTCCAGACAGGGGTCATGATAAAAAAGGTCAGGAAGAGGGATAATCCAATGATAATCTGGTTTGCAGGCATCTGCTGCGTACCCAGAGCATGCCTTAGAAGGGAAAGGACGACAACAATTCGAGTAAACGAAGTCAACATTACAAGTATTGCGGGAGCAAGAGAAAGTATTGTAAAAAGAAACAACAGTTGCAGAACTACCGCTACCCTGCCTGGTTCATCACCGCCGTCCCCAGCATTCAAACTTATCGAGGGAATGGAAAATGATTGCCCCCACGAAGAGCCTGCAAAAAAAATGAGTCCAAAAACTACCAGGATGCATATAAGACATTTCCCGAATCTTGATGGTCTCATAAAAAGTGTCAATTTCAGACCTCGCTAAGTGGTTAAGTTTTGAAAGATGAACATAGAACATACTATTAAAAGATGAACGTCCAACATCGAACATTGAACGTCGAACGTCGAATAATGATGTCGCTCCGCTCCTCAAATTATGTTTGGTTCAGGGATATTTGGTTGCTGTTTTTACGACCTCCGACTTCTGGCCTCTGTTCCTTCATCTTTTCCCATTCAACATTCGATGTTGGACGTTCGATCTGGCTTCGCAAATGCTATGCCAAGACACGTGTTCGATGTTCATTTTTTTCAGGCCCTACTTCAACAGTCCCTTTAAATAACCGGAAAATGGAACACTTTTCCCTTTCTGTTCCTGAACTTCTTTCAGTTGTTCAAGAGATTCAGAATCCACAATTTCCGTCAACAGGGATATCTTGCTGCTTGAAACGCCGATCACCATAATATTGCCCAACACATCAATAAGCATTATACTGCTTTTGGCCCCCAGGTATTTAACAGACAAAGTCTTTATCAGTTCCCCGCCATTGATTACTCCTCCTCCCTTTTTCACGATTTTTTTAAACAGATACGCAACAACAATCATAACGCCCACCGTAACGGCAAGAGCCGATATGATTTTCAAAAGAGAGTAAAATAATTCCGGTGAATTCATAGCGCTCCTCAGATAACTACTTCAGCTTATCAATCCTCTCGGCATGGGAGATAACATCCGTCAATCTGACCCCGAATTTCTCATTAACCACAACTACTTCACCCCTGGCAATCAATCGATTATTGACAAAGACATCCATTGGTTCCCCTGCAAGCTTCGTTAACTCTACGACTGAACCCTGGCCTAACTGAAGAAGCTCGCTTATCAACATCCTTCCTCTGCCCAACTCAACAGCCAGGGTAAGGGGTATGTCCAGAATAAAATCCATATCCAGCGACGCCTTCTTTGTTTCGCCTTTTTTCATTTCCTCGAACGTGACACTGTTTACTTCTTTTTTTTCAGCCGGCTTAGCAGATGCCTTCATCTCATCCTGGACATCGTCCCAGCCGATTTCTTCATCATTTTTTGTTTCTTTTACTTCTTCCGCCGACTCATTCTGTTCCATATCAATACACCTCTTTCCCAACAATAAATTTTGATATTTCTACCGCCCGGTTGCCTTTATAAATTCCTGGCTGCCCCTTAAACTTAAGGACATCTTCCACATAAATATCCAGACTACTGCTGCAATATTGATCCAGGGGGATCACATCCCCCTTTTTCAGGTTTATAATTTCTCTACCACTCAGCTTTGTTCTGCCCAGCTCGACAGTCAGGTTCACTTTTGAACATCTAAGACCCTCCTTAAACCTGTACGCCCACTCTTTATCAACCTCCAGCCTATCCGCCTGATAAGTTCCCTGCAATTTTTCCCTGATCGGCTCTATTGTCAAATAAGGTATGCAGAAAGTCATTATGCCCGAAGAAAATTCGAGGTCGATTTCAAATTGCGAAACAATCACGACATCGGTAGGCGCCACAATCTGCATAAACTGAGGATTGCTTTCCGATCTCTGATAGATAACATCAAGTTGTATAATTGCTTTCCACACCTCTTTAAAATCAGACAGCACTTTCAACACAATCCTCTTTATTAGATTATTCTCTATGTTTGTAAAATCTCTTCCCTCAATTTTAAACCCCTCCCGCCCGGACCCTCCAAAAATAATATCAACCAGCGCAAATACCACTCGCGATTCAATGACAAGAAGTGAACTACCCTTTAATGGATCCATTTTAAAGGCATGGAGACTCGCAGGTATGGGAATTGATTTTATAAATTCGCCATACTTGATCATGTCCACCGATAACGTATTTACATTAATAACTTTTCTTAACAATGATAAGAGGGTTGTCCTGAATATCCTGGCGAATTTTTCAGTTGTTATCTCCAGGGCAGGCATTCTCCCCCTAACGATTCTGTCCTGACCGGTTAAATCGTATTGCCGAACTGATGATGGATCATAAGTCTCCTCCTGTTCTGTCTCAATCTCACCATCCGATACCCCTGTTAAGAGTGCATCCACCTCTTCCTGTGATAATATCTGGGACATCTAAGTTGTCTCCTTAAAGGTTCAATGTTCAAGGTTCAGGGTTCAGGGTTCAGGGTTCAGGGTTCAGGGTTCAGTTTAACCTTGAACCTTGAACCTTTGAACCGTGAACGCTTACTGTATAAGAAATTCGGTAAAGTAAACCCTTCTGACCTGACCTTTAGTAAGATAGCTATTTAGACGCACAGCAATCTCGTCTCTGAGACGCTGTTTTCCCTCAAAGCCTGCTATCTCTTTATAGCTTTTTGATGAAAGGAGGCCTAAAATGCTGTCCGTAATTTTTGGCTTTAAAAGGTCCATCTCCGATATACAATCCTGATTAGATACTTCGATCTGAATCGTAGATTTTAAGTACCTTTCGCCGTTAGCATCCATTAAATTTACGATCAGGCTGCCCATGGACCAGATGCCCGATTTTTGAACAATCTGTTCGCTGACTGCTTTTTCTGAACCGGAAGTGTGAGTCTTATAATACGTCCACCCCGCAAAACCTGCGGCCCCTAAAATCACTACACCAAAAAACACTACAATCCATTTAATGATTGATTTCTTGCCTTTTCCGGGTTCTTTTTCTTTAGATTCCTCTTCCTTTTCTTCTTTAACCATTACCGCTCCCTCCTCTTGATATTGGTCGAGTGGTCAAGTAGTCAAGTAGTCGAGTGGTCATTGCGAGAAGTCCGCCGCAGGCGGATGGATTATCAACATGTTTTGAGATTGCTTCGCTTCGCTCGCAATGACAATGCTGGGGTTTTTCAAATGTCTCGAATAACCAATCATCCATTTCCCCACTCGACCACTCAACCATTTTCCTACTCGACTACTTCCCCACTCGACTATTTCTGTTTCTTCATGTTTTCCCATTCAACATTCGATCTGGCTTCGCAAATGCTATGCCAAGACACGTGTTGGACGTTCGGTGTTCGATGTTCATTTTTTTAATGTTAGGATGACCTCCACCCTTCTGTTGATGTTCCTGTTATGATCGCTCACATTCGGGAAAAGGGGTCTTGAGTCCGCATAACCTGCCGCAGAAAGCCTTTCCTGGAAAATGCCTCCTTCGGAAATGAAATATTTGACAACATTTACGGCCCGGGCCACTGAAAGCTCCCAGTTTGAAGGAAATCGTCTGTTACTTATAGGGACATCATCTGTATGTCCTTCTATACTTATTTGACAAACAGTCTTTTTAAGAATAGGACACAGGCCTCTGAGGGCAGGATTATTTCTTTTTTCAATTTCGGCCATACCTGTCTTAAATAACAGTTTTTCTCCAATTGTAACGGAAATACCCTCTTTTATTACCCTTGCGTCCATTATGCCTTCAGGGCCGCCGAGCGCTTTGTTTATACGCCTGGCCAATTTTCTCTTTTTATTCTCAAATATCATGGCCTTATTTATTATAGGAATAACAAAGGGGGTAAAAATACTCACATCCTCTTTTTTTAGTTTCGGCATATTAAATACAGCTCTTACAGCATAAGATACCGTTGTCAGTTTAGATTTATCCATTTCTGAAAGCGAAAGAACTAAAACCAGGAATGTAAGCAAGAGCGTCACCATATCATTGAAGGTTGTGAGCCATTTCCCTCCTTTATCTTCTGAATTTTTACACTTATTATTCATCCAGTGCCCCAGGATCAATTCTATAATTCAAAATAAAATTCAACTCTCCGGTTTTCCCGTCTGCCTTCAGAAACATCATTTGACGCGACCGGATGATATTGGCTGAACCCGACTGCGGCCAGCCTATCCGCTGAAAGTTCTCCTTTCTCAAGGAGATACCGCAGGATATTGACCGCCCGGGTAGTCGAAAGTTCCCAGTTCGACGGGAACTCGGAAGTAGCTATCGGAACATTATCGGTATGACCTTCCACCCTTACAGAGAAAGGGTTATTTCGCGCTATCTTTATCATCTCATCAAGACACGGATATGCCTCTTTATTTATTTCAGCTACTCCTGATGGAAACAATACATTGCTTCCAAAAATAACTATAAACCCTTTCTCGATTTTTTTTATGTTGACCGATTCGTTTAGACCTGCCTTTCTGAGATATTTCCATAGGGATTTGATGGCCGGTTCGGCAAATTCACCTTGATCTTCCGAAATATCCTTCGAGAGTTTCAGTATATTATTGCCTTTATCAAGCTTACGATCTTCAGTGATCGACTCCTCCCTTTGTTGAAAGTTAGCTATTTTATCTTCTTTGATGGTTGAATAGGACACAAGCATGGCAAAAAGAGCCACTATAATCAGCACGAGAGAACAGTATATCATCTCCCAGCCTGCAGCCGGGGTCTCTTTTTTCTCGTTGCTCTTTCTTGATTCCTCTTCCATATTTAGCTTCGCTTCGCTTCGCAAGTGGTCAAGTGGTTGAGTGGTCGAGTAGTTAAATAGTCGAGTCGTCGAGTGGGGAAATAGTCGAATGGGAATTAGTCAACCACTCGACCACTTGACCACTCGACTAAATTCCAAGACGTTAAAACACAGTTTTTCTCTTCTCAGGCGATATAAAAGAATGGAGCTTATCTTCCAGCACCCTTGGATTGTCTCCTGACTGGATAGAAAGGATACCGCTTATCATCAACTGCTTTTGCATAAGTTCGCTGCTGCTTCGTGTCTTCAGTTTGCCTGCGGCCGGCAGGAAAACCAGATTTGCCAGGATTACACCATAAAAAGTGGTTACAAGGGCAATAGCCATGGCCGGTCCTATGGAAGACGGATCATCCATTTGAACCAGCATCTTTATCAATCCTATCAGGGTTCCCACCATACCCATAGCCGGCGCAAAATTCCCCATGGTTGTAAATATCTCCGCTCCCAGCCTGTGCCTTTCGGAAATGTATTCAAGCTCTGTATTAAGAATTCTGGAAAGGATAACCGGTTCAACGCCATCTATCATCAACATCATCCCTTTGGCAAAGAAGGAATCTTTAACATCTTCCACCTTGTCCTCCAGGGCCAGTATCCCGTCACGCCGGGCAATCTTTGACATATCCAGCAGCATTTCTATTATTTTTTCCGTTTCCAACTTTTTCCGGAAAAATACATGTTTTGCTACCTTTGCCACCCCAAGCATATCTGATATGGGATAATTAATAAGAACGGCGCCAAAAGTCCCGCCCAGGACAATCATTGCAGAGGGGGCATTTACAAACCACGATGCTCCGCCGCCCATAGTTATGGCGCCGACTACAAGGCCAAATCCGATTATAATTCCTAAAAGAGTTGATATATCCATTCTGGGGTTATGGAAAAGCAAAGAATGTGCCAGAAGGATTGGGGGTTAGAGTGTGAGAAGGTTAGAAGGGAAGAGGGTGAGAAGGTAGGAAGGTAAGAGGGTAGGAAGAGCAGAAGGGAAGAGGGTGATAGGATTAGGGGATTAGAAGGTTAGAGGGGAAGAGGGTGAGAAGTTTTGTTTTTGAGTTCTTTACTAACCTTCTAACCTTCTGATCTTCTAACTTTCTGTTTTTGACGGGTCGTCAGAAATTTGACACATAACTACTCAGATTGTCAGGTTCACAGTTCTCTAACCTTGAACCTTGAACCGTGAACCCTTGAACCGTGAACCTAAGTAATATTTATCTCTTGATGTTCATCAGCTCGGACATCATCTGATCGGTGGTTGTGATGACTTTGGCATTGGCCTGGTACGCCCTTTGGGCAGTGATCATATTGATAAATTCCGTGGCGATATCGGCGTTCGACATCTCAAGAGAGTTGGGGCTGATCTCACCCAATCCGCCTCTTCCAGGTGCGTTTATGACCGCGGCGCCCGAATTTATCGTGGTGGCGAACAGATTGGACCCCATTTTATTCAATCCCCCGGGACTCGCAAACTTTGCCAGGGCAATCTGTCCTATTTCCGCAGTCTGCCCATTTGAGAACAAACCCTGGATGATCCCATCGCCTCCTATTGACAGACCCTGCAACTCGCCCGAGGCATGACCATTACAGACAAGACTCCTGTTGACCGAGGGACTGGCATAACCTGTCATTGTCTCGGCAGGCTCATCGGTATCGGTTACAGCGTCCTTCAGATCCCAGTTGATTGTACCGGAATCACCGATGCCGATGGTGGCGTCACCCGGCAAGAGGCCTGTGACGGTAATATCTATATCGGTTGTAGCAGGATCAAGTTTTCCATCTCCATCAAAACCAATGATGGCTGGATCTAAGGCTATTGTGGCAGTGCCCAGGTCCGACATGTCAACCGCTATAGACCATTCACCAACAGATGGAAGTGGTGCTTTCGTAAAGGTCAACGTAAGCGTATGCCCGGCCCCTAACGAATCATAGACAGTTAGCGCGGAAACAAAGGTATCACCCTTAGCAGCCTCCCCATTGAGATTTGCGCCTATGGAAACTCTGGTTGTAGCTATCGGATCTGACTGAACGCCGCCCATAGAGATGTCTCCGATCACATTTGTAGAAACGCCGTTCTCATAAGTATATCCCTGAACTCTGTAACCATTTACATCCACGAGATACTCGGTCTTATCCACAGTGAACATACCTGCTCTGGTATAATAGGTGGCGCCTTCAGTATCGTTAACCATAAAAAATCCTTCTCCATTTATTGCAAGATCAGTGGCGCTCTGCGTACTCATAAATGAACCCTGCCCAAAAAGAGTGGGAACCGCAGTCACCCCTACACCGCGTCCTATCTGCATTGCTCCAGAACCTCCGGCAATGCTCTGGCTTAAGATATCGCCAAAAACCATGGTTCCTGCCTTAAAACCAACAGTATTGATATTGGCTATATTATTGCCTATGACATCCATCTGTTGTGAACTGGCATTTAAGCCTGATACTCCCGAAAATAATGAGCTTCCCATTTTTTATTACCTCCTTCCTTTAATTGGTCAAGTAGTCGAGTGGTCGAGTGGTTGTTATTATTCAAGCAAATAATCCTTGGATGATCATACGATCTACTTTCCCTTTGAGTTTTCAGCTTTTACCTTTCAACTTTCAGCTTTGAGCTTTGAGCTTTTTATCCTTTATCCCGATTCATTCACAGAAATGATATCCCCAAAGGAAATATCCTGTCCGTTAACGGAAAGATAAGGGGAACCTTCCTTAAATGTCACTCCTGTCACCTGTCCCGTTATTATTGTATAGACTGGTATTTCATCTCCATTGTCATCGATTGCTGATATCTCGAAGGTATAGTCGCCATGGGCAACATCACTGCAATCCCACGTAACTGAATTTTCTCCCTCCTGTTGACTTCCTAATTCGATGGTATCCACAAGATTGGCCTCTTCATCATAAATTTTGATGGTAACTTGTTCAGCGCTTTCTGATAAATTATAAGCAAACTCGGCAGATGGGCCCTCTACTTTGATGCCATCGCCTCTTGCGGTCACCTCCTTGCCGATGAGGTTTACCGATTGGGCATTATTTAACGAAGACTGATAAAGATTCAGCACTTCCAGTTGAGTGTTCATATTGCTCAACTGTTCAAGGCTGGAGAATTGAGCAAGTTGCGCTGTAAAATCAGCGCCATCAAGGGGATTGAGAGGATCCTGATTCTGAAGCTGTGCTACCAGCATCTCAAGAAAATCATCCTTCCCCAGCGTGTCCGCTTGCAGAGATTGCAAACTTTCATTACTACTACTATTAATACTTTCTATTGTCATTTCATACCCTCCTCAACTTGATATTGGTCGAGTGGTCGAGTGGTTGACTACTCGACTATTTAGCGCCTGAACGAAAACTTCGATTTCTTATAGATCAAAAACTAACCTTGAACCGTAAACTGTGAACCGTAAACCGTTACCTTTACGCAAACAAACTGACACGCCCGTCACTCCGGACGCTTGGGTTTTCTTCCTTAAACGATGAGGGGTCATGATTCAAGGAATCTTGTTCCCCCCCATGGTCTTCTTCGTTCCCTTCCCGATTTCTGCCTTCTCTAAATAATGTCTCATTCCGCCCGGAGCCGTAATTGCCGCCGTCCGGTTTTTCCTGAACAGATACATTTATGGTATCCGCGACCAATCCATGATTGCGAAGAGAGCTTTTGAGACTTTCCACATTTGACTGTAATATCTGCCTGACATCATTATTTTCCGTCTGCAGGATAACATGCACTTTATTATCCCTGACAAGCACATCCACATCCAGCGTGCCCAGACGGGGCGGGTTGAGCGTGATTCTTACCCTTCCTGGCTTCTTTACGCTGTTTGCAATCTGATTGATCAAAGCCCGTGGTTCTACGTCGTAACTGTTCACGCTCTCATTGATGACTGCCGACCCGCTATCTGCATGAAAAGCGGTATGCTGATATCCCCCGGCAGAAAAATCCCTGTAAGATGGACGCTCCGGTGGTGAAGTCCCTCTATGAAGAATCCCCATAGCCTCTTCACCCTTAAGAGCCAAAGGTTTCAGTGAATTTCCGATGCCATTTTTGCCGCCGCTGTCCGGCTCTACACTGCTCTTTGCTTTTACAACAACCGCATTCTTCAAACTGAACTTCAAAAGCCCCTGTTTCTCCTCCATCTTTGCCTTCCGGCCATTGCCTTCTGTCCTATGGCCCCCGCCAGACTGACGGCGGTCAGGTCTGAGCAGGGCGTTGTTTATTCCGGCAATGTTCTTTCCATTCTTAAAGAGAGCTGCATCGGTCTTTCCATTCATGATACCTGAGTCTAACGCCCGTTTCCCGAACGGGCCGATGAGGGCATCGGCCCCTACACGTACCTGAGCCTCATTCTTTCCGACAACCGCTTTAGCTTCACCCTTAAGAGCCAAAGGTTTCAGTGAATTTCCGATGCCATTTTTGCCGCCGCTGTCCGGCTCTACACTGCTCTTTGCTTTTACAACAACCGCATTCTTCAAACTGAACTTCAAAAGTCCCGGAGCATCCACCATCTCTGCCCTCCCACCGGGGCGTAGGCCCCTATGGGCCGGAGGCTGACCTCCGACCCCGCCAGACTGACGGCGGGCAAGCTCTGACCTCTGACCTCTGACCTCCGACCTCTGACCTCCGACCTCTGGTCCCCGGCCTTTCACAGGTAGCGATTGATTCGTTTTTTCCGTCTCTTGTGTCGTTATGCGGCATATCTGCCCCATCATACAAAAAAACGGCATCATCTGCTCCGGTTCCTTACCTGTCTGCCGTCGCACAGGCAGGCCGGTCTTCCTTTCCTGCAATTTTTCAGATGAGCCCAGAAGGCCGATGCCCTGTTTTAGATTCACCAGATTAGACTCTATCATTACCTAAACACCAATTTCCTTAAATATATGGTATTAGTCCAGCCACAAAGACACTAAGATTATATTATAATTTGGGAATTTAGGAATTGAAGGATGTTGTCACTTTTAATTCCTCAATCCCCAAATCCCTCAATCCCTCAATTCGCAATTAAGCAAAGTGTCTTTGTGGCTGAGTAGCTACGAATGCTTTACCAAAGGATAAAAGCAAAAGACGTACCACCCTTCAGGCTTTCGGAATTACGGGAAATATCAGGCTGTTATGAAAATGCTATGGAATGGAAACTTGAGACGGGGGCAAATATTGCCTATTGACTTGAAAGAAATGCCGACGTGGTTATCTCTCTGGTTATCTCTACAGATTTGGCTGGATTTACATGCCCCAATATCGCTCCCGCTTTTTTGCTTTTCATGTTCATAATTATAGCCGCGGCTGTCCGTGTGTCCAGTTTTTCCAGCATGGAACCTGCCCGGGCAGGGGGAACAGACTCATAAACCTTTGCCATGCTCTTGTACTTTCTATTATTTCTTTCCTCAACCATTTCAAAAAGCGCTGTTAATTTCTTCTCTAACTCTTGCAAGCTATTAATTTTGGAAAGTATCTCATCTCTTAACAAATTTAATCTTCTTTCTTCTGACTGCAAAAAGTTTTCCCGGTCATTAAGCGCCTTTTGCTTCCCTAACAATGAAGATAAAAGCTTCCTTTCTTCTGACAGCCTGTCCTCGCATACGTCCCTCACCAAACGCGCAAAACCGTCCGTAACCGGCGAATCTGCCGCCGCCTTGTTTACAAACAGAAGACGATCAGCGGTTTCTGAATTTTTTATTATTCCTATGACAGCAGCAATCTTTATTAGAACAATAAAGAATATCACAATGTTACAGGCAATTATCAGCTTTTTCAATTTTCACGCTCCTGCCGGATCTTAAAAGCCAGGACTCATCCAACTCTTTCTGTTCCCTGGTAATCAAAGACAACCTGTATTCTTCCAGTTTTTTTTCTTTAATGATTTCCAGGATTTTTCTTTTGCTTGAAGCATTAACAAGCTTTGTTCTTTTCTCTTCCAGATCCTTTCCAATCTGACAAACAATCTCTTCCCGGTGATTTTCCTCATCCTTTATATGACTGATATAAGAAAGATAAATTGAAACGTCGGCAGCGCTCAGCTTACTCTCGCCCATCTTTTTCAATCGGGAGATCAAACCCGCCATCCCTCTTCTCAGCTTTTTCAATGTTTCTTTCTCACAATCGAGGTTCCTTTTTATATCTGCGAATTCAAGCATCAGCCGTTCTTCTAACTGTTTTCTGTATTTTAATACGGGCTGTAATCTGAAATTAAACATATGATAACCGTTCAGAGGTTCAGGGTTCAGGGTTCAGGGTTATCTGAACCCTGAACCTTTTAATTAGTCAAAAAGAGCAAAGAGTTGTTCTTTGCTCTCTTCAAAACTGATCTTTTCGTTAATATCCTGTCTTGAAAATGAATTTATCTTGCCTATCATTTTTATTGCATTGTCTATTTCAGAATTGCTTCCTTCCACGTAGGCGCCTATATTAATCAAATCTTCAGCCTTGCTGTAAGTTGATACAATATTTAAGACATCGTTGGCCATCTTTCGGTGTTTCTCATCCACAATATCTATCATCAACCTGCTGATGCTTTCCAGGACATCTATCGCAGGATAGTGATTCCTTGCAGCCAGACTGCGAGTAAGGGTTATATGACCATCAAGGATTGATCTTGCCGCATCAGCGATCGGTTCATTAAAATCATCGCCTTCCACAAGAACCGTGTAAAGGCCTGTTATGCTGCCGCTATCTTCTATGTTTCCCGCTCTTTCCAGCAACTTTGGCATAAGGCTGAAAACCGATGGTGTATAACCTTTTGCAGTTGGAGGTTCTCCGACAGATAGACCGACCTCTCTTTGCGCCATTGCAAATCTGGTCAGCGAATCGACCATAAGGAGAACTTCCATTCCCTGATCTCTGAAATATTCCGATATTGCAGTCGCTACGTACGCTGCTCTCATCCTGATGAGGGGATGCATGTCCGATGTTGCCACAACAACCACAGACTTGGCCAGCCCTTCCTTGCCAAGGTTATTTTCAATAAATTCACGAACTTCTCTTCCTCTTTCGCCGACGAGTCCGATTACATTGATATCAGCGCTTGTATTTCTGGCAATCATGCCGAGGAGAAAGCTCTTGCCAACCCCGGAGCCTGAAAATATCCCCATCCTCTGACCTTTGCCACAGCTAAACAACCCATTCATCGCCCTGATTCCAAGGTCCATCGGTTCCCTTATCCTGTTCCTTTTAAGAGGATTGATGGGTTTCGCGTAAACCGGATATTCGCCTTCCGATTCTATTGGTCCCCTGTCATCAATAGGATTGCCCAGACCATCAATGACCCTTCCCAGAAGATTATGACCTACTTTGACATTTGACTTTTTCCCAGTGGAGAGAATCCTGCTGCCAGACCGAACACTATCAATGTTTCCGAAAGGCATTAAAAGAACCTTTTCTTCCCTGAATCCCACAACTTCCGCGACGATTGTCCTGTTGTTGCCATTCGGATAAATCCGGCACATCTCGCCTATGGAAGTTTCAGGATTATACCCTTTCACTAAAAGACCTATAATCTCGCTTACCTTTCCATAGACACTGAACGGATTTGTATCCTTAATTATTCTATGATATTTCTCAAAATCCATGGCAACTACTCACTCAGGTTGTCCGGTTCAGGGTTCAGGGTTCAAGGTTCAGGGTTGCTGGTTGCTCGTTCCGAAAAGGAAAGAGGAAAGAGTTAAGAGAAAAGGGTGTTACTCTATCCTCTGACATCTGATCCCTGTCCTTTCATCTTTGAGCTTTCACCTTTCAGCCCAACGATTCCTTGATCTTATCTAACTGCTGATCCAGCCTGGCATCTACTATCCCTGAATGCGTCTCTATTACAGCCCCGCCCTGACCGATTTCTTCATCCTTCTCAATCAATATATCGCCGTAACTGTCAAGGAAATCGGGTTTTGCCTCTGTTATGTAACGGTGATCTTCGGGGTTCAGCCGGATACTGACATCATCTCTCTCCTGCATATTTCTCATCGCATCTTTAAGGACTGACAGGACAACTTCCCTGTCGGCGCCCACTTCCTTATGTATAACCCTACCGGCTATTGAAAAAACAAGATCGATTATTTCCTTTTCAAAGCCTTCCAGAAATTCTTCCTTCAGTACTTTTAATTCTCTGATCAGTTTCGCAACAGATTCCGCGGCAAGAGACAACTTTCTCTTTTCCTGATCTATGCCCTTTGTTACTCCTTTTAAAAAGCCTCTGTCATAGGCTTTTTTTTCCGCAATTTTTATTCTTTCCTCTATCTGTTCTTCGGGCTGTTTCCCGGGTTTCTCAATCTCAGCATCGATATCCCTCTTATTTTTACGTGCCTTAAAACCTGCTTCATTTACCGGAATATGACATATGCCCCGAATAAACCCTGCCAGCGCTTTCTCCCTCGAACCTGCCCGCTCGTGCCTCGCAGTGGCAGGCGGATCTGTCAGCTTTACATCCTGAGCCTTGATAATCCTGTCAGACGAATACATCTTCTTTGCCGCTCTCTGTAAATGCTATTTTACCCTCGGATTCCAGTCTCTTTGCGATCTTGATAATCGCTTGCTGGCTACTTTCCACCTCTGACAGTCTTATTGGGGGCATAACCTCTATATTTTCTCTGAGCATCTCAGCGGCGCGCTTTGATATATTTTTAAAGACCTTCTTTTTCATGTCATCGTCAACTATTTTGAGGGCGCGGGCCAGATCTTCACGCTTTACCTCCGCCAGCAACATTTTCATGCTCTTGTCGTCTAACTTGAAAATATCATCAAAAGTAAACATGAGGCTTTTAATCTCAGTTGCCAGATCAGGATCTGCCTCCTCAAGCGATTTGAGAATTGCCTTTTCGCTCGACTGATTTATGCTGTTCAAAATTTCTGCCATCATACTAACTCCGCCAACCTGCTCTTCGCTGTCCCTTCCAAAAACTATCTCTGATTCAAGCGTTTTCGCCATCTCCTCCATAAACTCACGCGGGACGCTTCCCAGTGTCACAATCCTCTCCACAATGTCTTTTTGCCTGTCAGGGGGGAGATTTTCCAGGATCTTCGCCGCCTGTTCCGGTCTCAGGTGCGCTAATATAAGGGATGTAGTCTGGGGATGCTCCTGCCTTGTAAAATCCATCAAGAACTTCGGATCAGCATTCCTCAATTTTTCAATGATTGGGCTATCGGATGAAAAGTTTTCATCTTCAATCGCTTTTATAAATTCTCTCCCCCTATCCTCTCCCAGGGCTTTCACCACAATATTTTCAACAACATTATCTTGAAATGATATGATCCTCTTCCCCTTTTCCCGGGCAAGCACGCAAAATTCCCTGGCGACATGTTCCATGTCTTCATTAGATATTCCAGTTAAGCTGTTCATACGCTTTCCAACGCTTTTGACCTCAGCCGGTGCGAGATTTCTCATTACATCGGCTGCCACTTCTTCGTCCAGAGACAAAAGAAGCACCGCCGCTTTTTCTTCGTTTATCATATTCTCGCAATCCTCCTTTACCCTTACCTGAGCCAGTTCCTCAATAACTCCGCAAATTTCCGGGCATCCCGACCAGCCAGCTTCTTTACGGCATCTAAGTCTTTAAGACCTTCATCCTCCAGTTCTTCCAGGTCCAGCGAAATGCCTGCGGCCTCCAGTCTGGCTGGAGCAGCAGCGGCCGGCAATTTTCTTTCGCCAACATCCTCGATCCTGTCCTTTGACATAATGAATTTGGTTAAAGGACGCAGAATAAAAAGGAAAACAAATATCAAGACAATTAATGAAGCAAAGTATTTTATGAACGGAACAATTAGATGTGATTTAGTCTTCCAGAAACCTTCCTCAACAGGCCCGGTTTCTAATTCAAGTTTTCTGAAAGGGATGCTGGTTACCACTATCCGATCGCCCCTTTTGGCATCAAAACCAACCGACCTTTTAACAAGGCCATCCAGGGTTTCCATCTCTTTTTTTGATCTTGCCTGAAACTCCTCAATACCTTTATCATTTTTGCTGTAAACACCATCCACCAGCACAGCTATTGACAATTTTTCCACTTCCCCAACAGGCATTACAGTCTTACTGACAACCCTGTTTATTTCATAGTTGACTAATTCATCCGTTTTTTCATGATCTGTGCCATAGGGTTTTGCGCTCTGTCCGCTGGTGGAGCTGACTGTGCTTTCTCCTCCTCTGACCGGCGTACTCGCCTTTTCGGTCCTGCGGTGCAGGCTCCTCACAACAGGTTCTTCAGGATCGTAGGATTCCTCCGTTTTTTCCATAACTCTAAAATCAAGAACAGCGGAAACCCTTGCCACAACCTTTCCTTCTCCCACCACCTTTTCCAGCATGGTTTGAATCCTGTTCGCCAGGCCCTTTTCTACATTTCTCTGAAACTCTATTTGTGAATCTGTCCGCTTCGACAATTGAGACCCGCTTCTGGCCGCTGACAGGATATTCCCTCCACTGTCAACTATCATTACCTCTTCCGGACTAAGCCCTTCCACACTGCCGGCCACCAAGGAGGCTATCCCTTCTACTTGAGATGCCCGTAGCCTCCTGCCTGTTTTTAGTTTTATAATAACCGAAGCAGTCGGTTTTGCCTGTTTTTCAACAAAAAGTGATTTCTTAGGTATTACGATATGAACCCTGCTATGTTGAATCTCATCCAGGCCGTTGATTGTGCGTGATAATTCTCCCTGGAGAGCCCTTTGATAATTCAACTGTTGCACAAAATCGGTAACGCCGAAATTCTTGTTGTCAAATATTTCAAAACCCACGCCCCCGCCTTTAGGCAGCCCCGAAGCAGCCAGGTCGAGCCTTAATTCAGAAACATCTTCGGCAGGGATTAATATGGAATCGCCGGCAGAAGATACCTTATAGGGAATCTTTTTTTCCTGCAATACAGCAACAATCTCACCTGCATCCTCAGCAGAAAGATTGGAAAAAAGCGTCCTGTATTCTTTCTGATTTACAAAAAGGATAAATGCCACTATACTAATTGTCGTAACAACGGCAACAAGAAGAATAGATAGCCTTTTCGATAGGGTTAACGATTTAAAGGTTTCCGCTAACTGAGAAAAAAAATGAAGTACAGAATCCATATCTTCCTTTCAAGAGGTTCAAGGTTCAAGATTCAAGATTCACAGTTCAAGATTCACGGTTCATGGTTCAAGGTTGCTCGTTGCTCGTTACTGGTTGCTGTCTAATCTTCTAATCCTCTAATCTTCTGACCTTCTGCTGGTTGCTCGTTACTGGTTGGTGTCTAATCTTCCGACCTTCTGACCTTCTAATCTTCTAATCTTCCGACCTCTGACCTCTGTTCCCTACACCTGCATCCGCATGACTTCCTGATAGGCCTCTAATATCTTGTTCCTTACCTGCATCATTGTTTTGAAGGAAATACTTGCCTTTTCCATGGCAATTATTGTCTCATGAATGCTCCCCGAATCACTGAGCGCCACCTTTGCGATAGCGCTGTCGGCATCTAATTGAAGTTTGTTGATTTCCCCGATCTTGTCCTTTAAAACTTTGCTAAAAGAACCCTCTTTTCCCCCAATCTTACCGCTTTTTCCCGGAGTATCTGAAACCGGAGTATCTGAAATTGGGGGCATCAGATCGCCCCGAATCAGCATATCGTTCATCTTTAAACGCCTCCATACATTTAGTCAAGTGGTCGAGTAGTTGAGTGGTCGAGTGGTTAACTACTCGACTACTCGACCATTTCCCTACTCGACCATTTCCCTACTCGACTATTTCCCTACTCGACTATTTCCCAAGTTCCAGCGCCTTGAGCGCCATACTTTTTGTTGCATCGAATGCGGTGATGCAAGCCTCATACGCCCTGTTCGCAGTGATCATATCCGCCATTTCAACAACCGTATTGATGTCAGGCATGGCCACAATGCCCTTTGAGTCTGCGTCGGGATGAGCAGGATCAAAGACCATCCTTATGCTGTCTCTCTCTTCCATAATACCTTCCACCTTTACCATTCGCAAAACATCATTGAAACTCCCATTTACAGGCTCAGAAGAAAAAACAATGGTTTTTCTTCTGTACGCCCCCCCCTCCGGCGTGCGCGTTGTGTTGATGTTGGCAAGATTCGATACAATAACGTCCATCTTTGCTCTCTGAGCTGCAAGCCCCGAAGCGCAAACCCGAAAAGCCGACATGAATTCCATATTATTTTGCCTCCCTCAAAACCGTATTCAAGCCCCTGAACTTTCTTGCCAGCAGCTCTATGGTAAGATTATGCATAAGATGGTTTTCCGCCAGTTTTGCCATTTCACTGTCAAGGTTGACCCTTTCCCCGGAATCGATTACCTCGAAATCGGCTTTATCACCTGAAATTGACCGTTCGGACAGGTGTTTTTCTCTGCTTTTTGCCATCGTTATCCCCGTTCCATTACCGATAAGGGCTTTCAGCTCTTCTTTGAAAACAATATCCTTTGGTCTGTAGTTCGGAGTATCTATATTTGCGATGTTTGAGCTTATCACCTTATGCCTTTCCGATCGAAAATCCAAAATAGTAGACAACATTTCTATGGTTTTACCAAATAACGCATCCATAATTATTCCTTTCAGAGTTCAGGGTTCAGAGGTTCAGGGTTCAAGGCTGCTCGTTGCTGTCTAACCTTCTCATCTTCTCACCTTCTACCCGTCGTATTTATGCAATACTTATACCAAAATACATGGCTCAAAAGCAGAAAGTTAGAAGATCAGAAGGTCGTTGTAATGCAAGAAAATCAGAAAAACAAAACTTCTCACCCTCTCACCCTCTCACCTTCTCACCTTCTAACCTTCTAACACTCTGCCCCCTGCCTCCTTCCTGTATCCATTGAGTTTATTACGGATTGTTCGCACACTTACACCTAAAATCTCTGATGCCCTGGTTCTGTTTCCTTCCGCCTTTTCCAGAGTTTTAAATATAAGTCTTTTTTCCATCTCTTTTAACGTGGCGCCTTCCGACCCGTCGTGCTCGCGCCCGTCGCGGCAGGGGTCAGTGACTATTACGTCTTTTTCCAGATAAAGATGTTCAGGCAGGATCGTCTCGCCCCCGGACAGCAGCACCGCCCTCTCGATCACATTTTCCAGCTCCCTTACATTGCCCGGCCAGTTATAACTTTCAAGCATTTGCTCAACTTCCTTTGATAACGCGGGCTTGGCTGTCCCGCCGAGCTGGCTGTATTTTTCCAGAAAATGTCCGCAGAGTAACAGCGCGTCCCCCTTTCTTTCCCTCAAGGGAGGAATGCTCACAGGTATAACATTCAAACGGTAATAGAGATCTTTCCTAAACTTTTTGTTATTAATATATTTTTTTAAATCTGCATTTGTTGTGGCAATTATTCTAACATCTACAGGAACAGATGCCTTGCCTCCAAGCCTATCGACCTCAGATTCCTGTATAACCCGAAGGAGTTTCGCCTGAAGCTGAACATCCATTTCGCTGATTTCATCCAGCAGCAATGTCCCGCCACTGGCTAATTCGAATTTACCAAGCCTCATTCTGGACGCGCCGGTAAATGCGCCCTTTTCATGTCCGAACATTTCGCTCTCAAGAAGATTGTGAGGAATAGCAGCACAATTCACCGCCACAAACGGCATGTCCGCCCTGCTGCTGTGAAGGTGTATATACCGGGCAACCAGTTCCTTCCCAGTACCGCTTTTTCCTTGTATCAGAATGCTTGATTTGCTTCTGGACACACCCTTCAGCAACTCCAGAAGGGCAAGCATTTTTTTGTCCTCTGTAATAATCGTTTTTCCCCGGAACAAGCATCCCTTTACGTCATGTTTTGAACCACATGCTTCCTTTCCTTCTTTTTCAGCCACCACTTTTTTAACAAGCGATTCCAGATGATCTATTGAGAACGGCTTCATAAGGAAATCTGCGGCCCCTTCTTTCATAGCTTCGACTGCGGTATTGACCGTACCGTAAGCCGTTATGACGACAACGGGAGTTTTGGAAGAAACCTTTTTAATGCCTCGCAGGACATCCATGCCGCTCATCCCGGGCATCCTCATGTCGGTTATAACCACTTCAAATTTATCCTCCTGAAATTTTTCAAGAGCATCAGCGCCACTCCCTGAGACTTCGACTTTATATCCGCAACTTTCCAGGGATTCGGAAAGAGCAATCCTCATTGAGGGCTCATCGTCAACAACTAAAATCGTTTTTGTTTTCGTAGTTCTCCATGTCAGGGGGGTCAGGGATCGGGAGCTGTTAAGTCTTTTACCCTCAACCTGACCTCAAGGTTTACAATTTACACTATTTTCTTTGATCAACTGTTAATCCTGAACCTCGATCCCTGTTTACTGATCCCCGACCCCTGATCCCCTGTTAATGGAAATGTAATATTAAAAGCAGCCCCGCCGCCTTTGTTTTTCTCTACATCTATCGAACCACCGTGAATATCAACGATATTGTGGGCAATAGCAAGACCAAGACCCGTACCCTTCTCTTTTGTGGTAAAAAAGGGATC
>JAUVKS010000067.1 GCA_030596145.1 Pseudomonadota bacterium
AAAATCAACATTGATCAAACCTGGAACCGTGATCAGATCGGAGATTCCCTTGACAGCATGAAATAGTATGTCATCTGCCTTTTTAAAGGCTTCTAAAAGCGACATAGTTCTCCCCCCTATGCTGAGAAGTCTCTGGTTGGGAATTACAATTAGCGAGTCCACAGTATTTCTCAATTCTGCAATTCCCTCCTCCGCCTGGTTGCTTCTCTTTTTCCCTTCAAACTGAAATGGTTTTGTAACAACAGCAATGGTCAGTGCCCCCATGTCTTTTACGATTTCTGCTACAACAGGTGCTCCCCCCGTTCCTGTTCCACCGCCAAGACCAGCTGTAATAAAAACCATATCTGCCCCGTTGAGAATGCTCCTTATCGCATCCGTTGATTCAAGGGCAGATCTTCTTCCCACCTCAGGATCCGAACCTGCACCGAGACCTTTTGTAATCTCAGCGCCAAGTTGAATCTTAATGGGTGAAAGTGATGTCCCCAAGGCCTGGGCATCAGTATTTGCGGCTATGAAATCAACACCGTTCAGGCTGTAGGATATCATGGTGTTTACGGCATTGCCTCCCCCTCCACCTATCCCGACAACTTTGATCTTTGCCGAGCTTTCTGCAGGTTCATCTAATTCAAACATAGGTCTTCCCTCCTAAAAGAATTCTGTAAACCATCTTTTAATTCCTTTGATTACCCTGTTAATTATGTTTACATCGCTACTTCTGCCTCTACCTCTGTGGTGCCGATCTTTGCTACCATAAATAACCAGTCCCACCCCTGTGGCGTACAGGGGACTGTTAACTATATCCGTGAGCCCACCTATACCTGTTGGATATCCTCTCCTCGCCGGCATATTGAATTGCTTTTCGGTTAACTCTGCTATTCCTTCCAGCATTGCCGTTCCTCCTGTTAACACTACACCGGCAGCCAGGAGATCCTCGTATCCGGATTTAACTATCTCTCTATAAGCCAGATTGAGCATTTCTTCCATGCGTGGCTCAATGATTTCCCCGAGTATCTGACGTGAGACCTCCCTTGGTTCCCTTCCACCCACACTGGGAACCTCTATAGTTTCTTCTTTCGGAATCAGAGGGGTATAGGCGCATCCGTATTTTATCTTTATTTTTTCTGCTTCCATGATTGGTGTTCTGAGACCGACGGCAATATCATTTGTCAGGTAATTCCCGCCGAGTGGCAGAACAGCAGTATGTTTAATACTTCCTTCAGAAAATACCGCTATATCGGTTGTGCCACCACCTATATCCACTATGGCTACCCCCAACTCCTTTTCATCTTGGCTGAGAACTGCTTCGCTTGATGCTAACTGCTCTAAGACGATGGCATTCACTGTCAATCCAACACGATTGACAGATTTTACTATGTTCTGAGCAGATGTAACAGCACCTGTGACAATATGAACTTTGGCCTCAAGCCGAACGCCGGACATCCCTACTGGGGTTTTTACCCCATCCTGGTCATCGACTATGTAATGTTGGGGCAATATATGAAGCACCTCCCTATCCAGGGGAACCGCTATAGCCTTCGCTGCTTCAATCGATCTTTTCACATCATTCTCATCGACCTCGCGCCCCTTGACTGCTATAATACCGTGACTGTTAAAACCCTTAATGTGTCCCCCCGCAATTCCGGTAAAGACGGAACGGATATCGCAGCCGGACATTAGTTCAGCCTCTTCCACAGCCCCCTTTATGGAATTCACGGCATTTTCGATATTAACCACAACCCCTTTACTTAATCCCTCTGAAGGGTGAGATCCTATCCCGATAATATCGATACCGGTATCCGTCACTCCACCGACGACGGCGCAGACTTTGGTGGTTCCTATATCCAATCCAACAATCACATCTCCCTTTTTACTCATTTATTCATCCACCTTTCTTTGAAGTGCCTAAGGCGGCAAAGCCGCAACCCCAAAAGTGCCTAAAGTTTAAAATGCCTAAAGTGAGCTAAAGTTAATGTACACGCCTTCGGCGCGGTCAAATTCGAAACAGGCTGCGCTGAAAGCGCTTTTTTTTACTTTAGGCACTTTAGCTTACTTTAGTTCACTTTATACTTTACACTCTACACTTCACACTTCTTTGAAATGTCTTTCCTCTGAACAACAATCATGCTTGTGTTGCTCAGATCAATGTGGAAAAATCCCTTATTCAAATTTCTTCTTGTCAGGTCTGTCATTATCAGTTTTAACAATTGTAATTTCCCCCCGTAGTTTTCGAAACCAAGATGAAGAGACAGATTGCTGTTGGTGAAGAGGGAAAAACCGAAGAGCTTATCTCCATGGATCTCCGAGACATCCCTTATTTCGGGGAAACCGTTGTTCGATGACAGGCAGGCTATAAGCTCTATGAATTTTTTTGCGAGTGCTGTATTCTCATGAAATCCGGTAAGAATGGGAAGATCCGCCTTCTCACCATTTTTTAGTTTTTTTAATATAATTCCATTGCTATCCATAAAATAGAGGCTTTTATTCCTCTTAACCAGTGCAATTGCTTTCTTCTCACTAACCTCTATAATCAGTCTGTTTGGAAGGTCTCTTCCTATCGAGACGTCTCCTATCCAGGGATTCACCTTAATATTCCTTGCCATCTCGCCCAGATTGACCGTTAAGATGTTTTGAGAAGGTTTTATACAGGCAAGTGCCAATATCTCCTTTTCTGTAACTTGGGTGCACCCTTTAACAACCGTCCTCTCAATCTGAAAATAGGGGGAGCTGATGGTGTAATTGTATGCGAGTACCATGAATGCGGCTGATGCAACAACGATTCCGATCAGTAGAAACACCTTGATAATTTCGAAAAAGATCTTTCCTGAACGCCTCTTTAGTCTGCTTTTCTTTGTTTCCATCTTCGATTTAATTGATTTTTTCATCAGTCAACGCCTATAATCTTTACTTCAGTTTCGAGATGAATACCCCTTTCTTCCCAGACCTTCTTCTGTGTTATATCTATCAAGTCAATAATGTCCTTTGCTTTTGCTTTTCCTGAGTTTAAAATAAAATTTCCATGCATCTCGGATATCTTTGCACCACCGATTTGTTTACCCTTGAGCCCGATATCGTCTATGATCTTACCGGCGGAAATATCCGGGGGGTTCTTGAATATGGAACCGGCGCTGCGATATTCGAGGGGGTGTTTTTTCTTTCTAATACTGATAATTTCCGAAACTCTCTCCCGAATTTTTTCTCCTGACCCCTTTGTGAGTAGAAACTTTGCGCCGAGGATGACCGTTCCTTCCGGAAGATCGAGGTTTCTGTATCCAAATTTGAGTGCATTTTTCACTGCAACCTTTGTGTCTCCTTTACCGTTCATCAGGGAGACCGTTTCAATAACATCTTTCAGTTCACTGCCGAAGGCGCCGGCGTTCATCTTTACACCGCCACCCACCGATCCCGGGATGCCGGCACAAAATTCCATTCCGGTAAGGGATTCCTTTATGGACAGGTTAACGATTTCGGAAAAGGGAACTCCAGCTTCCGCGTAAACTGAGAGGGCTGATGGCTTGAACTCGATAGCCGTGAGTACTGTCAAGGAAATCAGGACACCTCTGTATCCACCATCCCTTACTATGAGATTGGTACAATTACCCACCGGGATAAAGGGTACATCGCAATCTCTGAGATAAGAAGTAACCTGGCTGAGCTCCTCAATACTGCCGGGGAATATTAGTACGTCGGCCATCCCACCAACCCCGATAGAAGTGTGCCGGTACATCGGTTCGTTGAAGAGAACCTTGTCTGAGACGATACTCTCTAATTTCTCCTGAAATATCTTATCTCTGATCATTCAACTTTCCTCGGTTTGAACTTCCATGAAGGCTCGTCTCAAAAATTCCTCACCCACCTTCCAGACATCACCCGCTCCCAGCGTGATGATCACGTCCGTTGGTTCAGCTATTGTCAGCAGGTGGTCAACGATCCGGTCAAAATCTGATATATGAGTCACATCTTTATGACCGTGGCTTTGGATGCCCTGACAGAGTCCCGATGAATGAACTCCCTCTATCTTCTTTTCACTGGCAGCGTATATATCGGTCAGGATCAGGACATCGGCATCGGAAAAGGCTGTCAGGAAATCATCAAATAACGCTTTGGTGCGGGTGTAGCGGTGAGGTTGGAAAACGACAATGATCCGCTTATTCCATACCTGCTGCGCGGCTGTCAGGGTTGCCCTGACCTCGGTCGGATGGTGGCCATAATCATCAACAACGATTATATCTTTCACCTCGCCCTTGATCTCTAATCTGCGATGAACGCCGACGTAAGACTTAATCCCCTCTCGGATTTTCGGAAATGCCATATCAAGTTCACGGGCTACGGCAATGGCCGCCATAGAATTGTAAACATTAAACAGACCAGGGACATTAAGGGAAATATCCCCAAGAAAATCGCCCTTATAGTGTAAGGCAAAGTTTGATGATGATCCTTCAAAGGATATATTTTTTGCCTGGTAGTCCGCTTGGTCTGAAAGACCATAGGTGATTGTTCTCCTTTTTATCGCTGGAAGTATTTCGGCTACATTGTCGTCATCGAGACAGAGTATTGTGGAGCCGTAAAAGGGGACAATATTGGCAAATTGCAGAAAGGCCTCCTTGATTTCTTCAATGTCCCGGTAATAATCAAGATGCTCACGATCAATATTTGTAATTACTGAAATGGATGGACTCAGTTTAAGAAAAGAACCATCACTTTCATCAGCCTCAGCCACTATATATTCTCCATCTCCAAGCCTTGCATTGCTTCCTATACTCGCCAGCTTTCCACCAATCACTATGGTGGGATCAAGGCCGCCATGAGCAAGTATCATAGCAACCATGGAGGTGGTTGTTGTTTTCCCGTGAGTTCCGGATATCGCTATGGAGAATTTCATCTTCAGCAGTTCAGCAAGCATCTCCGCACGGGGAATAACGGGAATATGCCTTTCGTGAGCCAATATTACCTCAGGATTGTTTTCTCCAACGGCCGTCGATGTGACCACAACGTCCGCGTCTCCGAGATTGGATGGACTATGACCGTAGGAAATCCTGGCACCCAGCAAGGCCAGCCGCTTTGTGAGATCCGTTTCATTGAGATCCGATCCGCTGATGGTATAGCCCATATTTAGCAGCACTTCTGCTATTCCGCTCATGCCGATACCACCTATGCCTACGAAGTGTATGTTCTTTATTTTTCTGTACATAAATTCCTCTAAAAGAGTGAAGTGAACTAAAGTTAAGGATTTAAATTTATTTTCAAATTTGACTGCGACGAAGGTGCATACATTAACTTTAGCTCACTTTAGTCACTTCAAACTTTAGGCACTTTTTTGAACCAGTGCCAGACATTCATCCACAATGTCTGCTGCGGCCCCTATATTTCCCAACTTGATTGATCCTTCCTCTATTTTCCTGATCGCTTCGGGGTTGCGGTAAAATCGCAGGATAACTTCGGCAAGGAGCTTCCCGCTGAGATTTCTTTCCGGGATCATCTCGGCCGCTCCTGCAGCTGCCAGAACATGTGCGTTTCTTGTTTGATGATCATTAGCTGCAAGAGGGAAGGGTACAAGGATGGCAGCCTTTCCGCTTGCTGTTATCTCGGCGATTGTTGTCGCTCCCGCTCTGCATATCAGTAGATCCGCCGATCTGTAGGCGGAAGCCATATCATTGATAAAAGGAAAGACCTCGGCATCCATTCCATAATCTGTATAAACTTCTGTAACCCACTTAATATCATCATTCCCCGTCTGGTGTATGATCTTCAATTTATCCTTTATCCCTTTTAAATATTCAATGGAGTCAAGTACAGTCCTGTTTATGGTGTGGGCACCCTGGCTGCCACCAAATATAAAGAGTGTAAACCTGTCATCTGTCTTTTCCGGGCACTTTTTCCCTTTGGAGAATTCCTTTCTGATGGGATTTCCTGTAACTACAACCTTTTTTTCGGAAAACCATCTTTTCGTTTCGGAAAAGGTCAAAAATGCTCTGTTGACAAACCTGCCCAGTATCCTGTTTGTTAAGCCGGGGATGGCATTCTGTTCAGCGATTGCAGTCTTGATCCCCATGAAATGGGCAGTGATGACTGCCGGTCCGGAAGCATACCCCCCTACACCAACAACTATATCTGGACAAAATTTACGAATAATCATAAATGATTGAACCAGGCTCCGTGGAATCTTGAGTGATGCTCCTATCGATTTCATAAGACCTTTTTCCTTAATACCTTCTACATCGATGGTTCGCAGTTGAAATCCCATGTCTGGTAAAATCTTTTCTTCCAATCCCCTTTCAGTTCCGATGAAGAGGACACTGTTATTTTCATTCCTCTTTAAAAATTCCTCCGCCACAGCCACCCCTGGGAACAGGTGGCCTCCCGTTCCTCCGCCTGCTATTATTATCTTCACATTCCAGATCCTCATTCCCGGCAAGAGGATATATTCAGAAGTAGTCCCACCGTTGCCAGGCTCATAATCAATGATGTTCCTCCGTAGCTAATAAAAGGAAGTACCAACCCTTTGGTCGGAATCAATCCCATAACTGCGGCCATATTTATAACTACCTCAAGGGCGATGATTATTGTTAGGCCAGAAGCCAAAAGAGTTCCAAAGAGGTCGGCTGCTGTGTATGAAATTATAAATCCCTGGAAGACAAGAATGGCAAACAAGATGATAACGATTGTAACCCCGATGAAGCCAGTTTCCTCTGCGATGACCGAAAGTATAAAATCTGTATGCGGTTCAGGGAGATAGAAGAGCTTCTGCATGCCGTTCCCAAGCCCGGTACCAAACATCCCACCGGAGCCGAAAGAAAGTAGGGACTGAATAATCTGAAATCCTGATTTCATAGGATCCTTCCATGGATCGAGGAAACTCATGAACCGTTCCAATCGGTAACCCTTATGCGTAATCAGGATAAACCCTGCCGGGACTAACAAGGTTACGAGACCAGTCAGGTGTAAAATTCTGTTTCCAGCTAAATAAAACATAAATATTAATATCATTACCATGATTGCTGCTGTTCCAAAGTCAGGTTGTAGCAGCACAAGACAGATAATGATGGACGTTATTATAAAAGGGGCCACGAAACCCCGGCTGAACTCCCTTATATGTTCCTCTTTCTTTGTCAGGAAATGTGCTAGGAAGAGTACCAAACATACCTTTACAAGTTCCGTCACCTGGAATGAGAACACCCCGACATCAAGCCATCTTGTAGCACCACCTACCCTGATCCCCATTTGAGGAATCAGAAGCAGAGAAAGAAGAGCAATGGAGAGTAAAATACTCAAATAAGCAACTTTTCTGAAATAACGGTAGGGTATCTTGGACAATATAACCATTACTCCAAGTCCGAAGACGACAAAGAGGATCTGTTTTTTGAGAAAGTAGTATCCATCTCCGAACCTCTCTGCGGCGATAACTGAGCTTGAACTGTATATCATCACCGTACCAACGGTAACGAGTATCAGGGTCACAAGAAGGAGAATGATATCAGGCCCGCCAGTTATAGCCAGGAATGAGTGGGTGGATCTCTTTTCGGTTAAATAAAGCTCAGCCATGTTAAAGATTCCTCACGATTTCCTTGAAGGCTCTTCCACGTTCCTCATAATTTGCAAACTCATCAAAACTCGCACATCCGGGGGAGAGCAGCACAACATCACCGGAAGAGGAATGATTACAGGCAAGGATGGCCGCATCCTTAAGGGAGGTTGCAAGTTTGGTTGGAACTATACCGCCGATAAAGGATTTTATCTGTTCTTTAGCCTCGCCAAACAAGACAAGTTCTTTAACCTTTTTCCTGATGAGCCCGGACAGTACTTTGAAATCTCCACCCTTGTCTCGCCCCCCGAGAAGGAGAATTATAGGTTCGGAAAATGTCTCCAGGGCTCTGGCGACCGCACCCACATTGGTGGCTTTGGAGTCGTTATAAAAAACCACTCCTCCTTTTTGACCGGCAAATTCTATTCTGTGTGGTATTCCTTTGAAGCCCTCCACCGCAGTAATAATATCAGAGGGACGGCAACCACATCTTCTGGCAGCGATTACCGCGGCCATGACGTTTTCTATATTATGAGTACCGGGAAGTCTTATCATCTCAAGTGGATATTTTTCATTGCCAAATCTCAAAACCCCATCATCAAGGAAAATTCCTTCCGTTGGTTTTTTGGAAGAGCTGAAATACTTAACCTCGGCCCGAATTCTTTTTGAAAGTGACGATGATAGCGGATCATCCGCATTGAGTATGGCGAGATCATCATTGTTTTGATTCTTGAAAATCCTTTCTTTGATTGAGTAATACTCTTCGAAAGTTTCATGGTAATCTAAATGGTCACGGGTTGTGTTCAGGAGTATAGATATAAGAGGACTGAAAAGATCAACCCACTGCAGCTGGAAACTGCTTACCTCCACCACCACATAGTCGTCTTCCTGTCTTCCGTTTACATAGTCTATCAAGGGATT
>JAUVKS010000056.1 GCA_030596145.1 Pseudomonadota bacterium
TAATCAATGCCAAACCAAACAACTCTGTCTTCTATTACTCGCCAACCTTCCCCATCTTTTCAATCCTGGCAGCAATCTTCGAAAAAATATTGACGCTAAGCTGCAGAATCACCAGACAGGCGAAGACCCCGCTAAACCCTACGACAAATACTTGAAACGCTTTTCCCCAGTCAACCAATTTTCATACCTCCTGCCGATAGTATCGGATGCCGAAGTTCCTGTATTAAGAAAATCCTTCAGTAATAAACTTTTTGAAAATTTTGCTACATTTACAAGTACGAGATAACAAGTCAAGCAAAATTTGTGCCCCCAAAATAGAGATTGATCCTTCCAGCACAGTAGGACAGGCGGGACGCCTGTCCATAATGGTGAATCGCATAGACAGCCGAGACGGCTGTCCTACAGGATGGGAAGGGCAGACTTAATTTTCAATGTCTATTTTGGCGTGTGGCGACGAATGTAAATACAATATGATTATCTTACCCTCCCCCGAAATAAGTTGCAGGCTTTGCGTAAGGGCTTTTCGCGATTTACGCTAAACTCTCTATGTACCCTCCCCAGGTCTATCAAGCCCCTTCACAATCTGGGAGCGTATCAGTCTCGGCAGCATCATGTGATGATGTGGACAGATCGATCGCGGATTCTGATAAACGGCATTTGCAAATGCAACCATATATCTGCGAATATCCTCGAAACGCACTACCTCATCCACAAAACCCTCCTTGGCGCAATACACCGGCCTGGACGTATCATAATAATGTTGAGCCATCTCATTCATCTTATCAATCACAGGGCCAAGGGGACGACCAGCGTCCTTCTCCTTAACAAGCCTCCTCGAATAACTCGCCGCGGCAGCCGTCTCTCCATGCATCACATATATCTCCGTCGCGGGAGTACCAAGCGTGAAAGCAGTGGTATTGTTCGCCGTGGGTCCCCCCATTACATAATGCGCCGCCGCTGTACCCTTGCGGAGAACTATCAACATCTGGGGCACCTTCGTCTGCTCAACAGTGTAGATAAGAGACTGACCCAAGCCAAGAAGCTCAGCCTTCTCCGCAATGTCACCAACATCAATACCCGATGTGTCCTGAAACCAGATGATGGGAACACGATCCCGACCACACTGCGTCACAAATTCATTCATCTTTATCAATCCCTGACGGTAAAGCTTACTACCTACACCCATATACTCATCCGTATACTCGGGATAGTCCGGAAAGAGACCCTGTCGATTGCCAATTACAGCCACCAGATAACCGTCTATCTTGACAAGACCGGTATAAACCTCCGGACCAAAATCAGGCCGAAACTCCAGATGCTCAGAATTGTCCACCAATCGCGCCAGAACATTATCAAAATCATAACCCGATTTCTGATTGAGAGGGACAATCGACGCTATCTCAGACGGCGAATACTTCGGCTCCGCAGGCTGAGACACCCTGAAAAATCTGGGATTATATGCAGGCATCTCAGACATGTACTCTTTAAGGGCATCCAGGACATGAACCTCCTCCTCAAAAACAGCCTTGAAAAAACCAGTCTCATCATAATGAATCTTGACGCTCCCGGGAGGCACCGCCTTGAAATGCCTCGTGGCATCAATGAGCTGTTCGGCTCCCTCCTCATCAAAATGCCCCTTGGGACTCATACCGCCAACGATACCTCCTCCACCTACCGCAATGTTACAATCCTTGTGAGCCAGAAGTATTGTCGGACTGATCCCCTGATAACCACCACCTGCCGGATTGGTACCATAAATACCCGCCAGCACAGGAATACCTAATTGCTCCAACTCAGCATGACGGAAAAAACACGTGCCGCTCCCACGCCGATTGGCATAAATTTTCTCCTGCTCCGGCAACTTCACCCCGGAACAATTGACCAGCCAGACCAAAGGCAGATTCATTATCTTGGCTATGTCTGTAACACGAAGATTGTTCTCAGCCTGACCCGCTATCCACGCCCCGGCTATCCATTTATTGTTAAATCCAATAAGCACACACCACTTGCCGCCTATCCTCGCAAGTCCATCCACAACACCTGTACTACCAGACTCTTCATGTCCCGGATCAAAGATGGTATGAAGCGGGCAGAAAGTTCCGGGATCAACAAGATACTCAATCCTCTCCCAAACGGTCATCTGACCTCGGTCATGAATCCTCTCATCGGAAAGACCAAGATTCCTTATCCTCTCAGCCTCCCCGTCAATCCGACCCATAGTCTCATCAATCAGGTCTATATTCCCCTCCATCCTCTTTACCTGAGTAGCCCTCAAAGGCTTGCCAAAATCATCCATCTTCTCAAAGTATGGTCTCATATAAGTCCTCCCTCTCCTGTCTTGACCGGGGGCGCATCCCGTAAGGGGGCGCAATATGAATAAATGTTTTCCTCGCCGGGAAGCCCCGCCCACAGGGCGGGGCTTCCCAAATAACCCCCCTAATGCAGAAAATCCCGCACTAAGGAAATCCTTCACTGGGAAACTTTTTTGAAATTTTTACAACATTTGCATGGGCAATATAACAAGTCAAGGAATATTAATGGTAAAAATAATATGGATATCCAACAATGAAAAACTGGTCGCTGATACCGCGCATATTAAAAAGCTTCAACTTTTTGGGGGCAGTTTTTAAATGCCTTTCTTGACTTACATCCTGTTTGCGGATATCATCGTTTTCAAAAATGATCTGATCATCAGATGCAAAAAATCTATGGAAACTTTTGCTTTAGCAGCAATCAGCCTTACAATTTCGATTTCCCTGTTCATCAAAAAAAAGAGAAGCCCTGTCCATCTATCCTTTGCCCTCCTATGTTCCGCTCTGTTTTTTCAAAAGGGTGGAGTATTCTTCTGGCAAATTTTCAATACCGACTTCTGGAAAGTTATTGACTATTTGGGAATCCTTTCAATCCCGCCTCTCCTGCTTACCTTCAGCCGATTCTTTCTAAACCAGCAAACTTTTCCGCCAAAGAAAGCTGTAGTATCAACTGCATCTGTTAGTTTTCTGACTGCAGTTGCCCTTTTTACACCCCTCTACAGTTGGCCTTATTTGGATATTGTCCTCTATATGTATGTCGGTTCCACCTTGATTTACTGCTTTATCGCCCTTGTTAACTCTATCAAGGAAAAAACATTAGACGTAGAAAAGAAGAGATTGATTTATGTAGCCATCGCCTGTGCCCTGACAGCAGCCATGAGCATTTCTGATATATTTCATCACTATGGCTACGGCCTTCCCCATCTATCCAACATTGCGATAGCTACTCTGATCTACTTTACTCTGACCATTATCACTCATCCCCATCTTCCCGAATTTTACGAAATCATGGCAAGGGCTCTCATCATTTTTGTTATTATATTGTTTGCAACCATCGTGTTTTACTTAGTTATCAGTTTATTTGGAGGAGATTCATATCTCCCCATGAACACCGTCCTAATGATATCTTTCATAATTGTCATTTTTATAGATCCCGTCAAACTGATCTTGCAAAAAATTGTCAGTAACCTTTTCTTTGAAGGCAGGAAGGTATTTACATCTCTCTATGCTATCGATGAAGAAGTGGAAAGGGAAAGATCAATGCTTCTGGAAGAGATGGCAACCGGCCTTGCTCATGAGATAAGGAATCCCCTCGGCTCTATCAAAGGAGCAGCACAGTACCTGAGATCAGAAGAGGGTACCACTGAAAACCGTAAACTTCTTGATGTCATCGTAGAAGAGGTGGACCGGCTAAGCAATGTTGTTTCGCAATTTCTCAATTACGCCAAACCCTATACGCTCAATACAAAAATGCAAAACATAAATCACATCATCGAAAAAGCCACCGCTCTTATCAAAGCAAATAATCTGTCGGAAAATATTATCATCAATGAAAATCTTTCCTCCGATCTCCCGGATGTAAATGTAGATGGAGAACAACTTATGCAGGTCATCATTAATATTGCATTCAATGGGATAGCGGCGATGCCGGAAGGTGGAACTTTGAGCATCACAACATTAAAGATCGAAAATGAAGATAACAAGATCATAGAAATTGCCATACAGGACACAGGTATTGGAATCAATAAACAAGATATAAAAAACATCTTCAAACCTTTTTTCACAACCAGGGAAAAAGGGATTGGACTTGGACTATCGATCTGCCAGAGAATTATCAAAAAACATGGAGGCCATCTTGAGGTAAAATCATACCCAGGACAGGGAACAACATTTCATATAAGGCTTGGGGTTCTGCAATAATATCAGATTTAAGGCAGAACTAAACCCCTATACCATCATCCTTTCCTACGGGGCAGACATGTTGAGGAAGCCTTTAGGCCTGCTCATATAGTTGCATTTAAATACAATGGATTTGGAAATAACCTTGACAGCTACATTACACAATAATAGATTTGAAAAATCATGAAGAGAATTTTAGTTGTCGATGACGAATTAAACATGCGACTGGTTTTAAAGGCCATGCTTAAAAAAGAAAATTACGAGGTTGCTACAGCCTCTGATGGCCTTGAAGCCCTTAATATACTTAAGAACAATGATGTCGCCGTAGTTGTAACCGACCTCAAAATGCCCAAGCTCGATGGCATGGGTCTTCTGGATAAGGTGGCAAAGAAATACCCATCCACACCGGTGATTATCATTACCGCTCACGGTACGATAGATACAGCTGTGGACGCCCTGAAAAAAGGGGCTTTTGATTATATTACCAAACCCTTTGAACAAGATGACCTGAAAAATATTATCAATAAGGCATTCAAGACCAGCACATTCAATGAAGATGAAGTAATCCTGAGTCCCGATGAAACAGACCGTTATGAAATCATAGGTCGCAACAGTAACATTATTAAAATATTCGATACAATCAAAAAAGTGGCCCCCACAACCACAACGGTTCTTATCACAGGAGAAACAGGCACCGGGAAGGAACTCATTGCCAACGCAATACACAGAAACAGCCCCCGCAAAAACTCGCCATTTATTAAAATCAACTGTTCCGCCATCTCGCAAAACCTGATAGAAAGTGAGCTTTTCGGCTATGAAAAGGGGGCATTTACCGGTGCGATCTCCAGAAAACCGGGAAGATTTGAGCTCGCCCACAAGGGAACCTTGTTTCTCGATGAGGTAGGTGATATTCCTAAAGAGATGCAGGTAAAACTCCTCAGGGTGATACAGGATCAGGAATTTGAAAGGGTGGGAGGACTCCAGACAATAAAAGTAGATGTAAGATTGATTACAGCTACAAACAGGAATCTCCTACAGGACGTAAAGGAAGGAAGATTCAGGGATGATCTTTATTACAGGCTTAATGTTTTGCCCATTCATGTTCCCGCTTTGAGAGAAAGAAAAGAAGATATTAACGCCTTGACCGATTATTTTGTCGAAAAATTTAACACAAAACTTAATCGAAATATTAAACACATTGATTCAAAAGTAAGAAAATTATTCCTCCATTTCAACTGGCCCGGGAACATCAGAGAACTGGAAAACCTCATTGAACGACTTGTGCTTATGACCAAAGGAGACAATATCACCATCGAAGACATTCCCGCAGAATTGAAATCTCAGGGTGAAGCGGCATCAATCTCTCAACTTGGAGATCAGAATAAATCTTTTAAAGACATCATTAAAAGCAAGACAGAGGAAATAGAAAAAAAGATGATTATCCAGGTCCTGGAAGAATGTGACTGGAATGTAACAAAGGCGGCAACACAGCTCGGTCTCAGCAGAAAAGGTCTCCAACTGAAAATGATAAAATATAACCTCCGGAAATAGGGAAAGCACATGGCAAGCAGGATAGAAATTGGTTTCAAAGAAGGAATAAGAGACGCCCTCGGCGAAAAGATCAAAAAAAGAATTACGGAACATCTCCACCTGAACGTTGATGAGATCAAGACGGTTGATATCTACACCATAGATGGTGATCTTACCAAAGACAACCTTCGGAGAATTGCCGGCGGCCCCCTCTCCGACCCGGTGATTCAGAACTACGCAATAAACAGGGAAATAGCGGACAGCTTTGACTGGATGATTGAGGTGGGCTTCAGACCCGGCGTTACCGACAATGTGGGAAAGACCGCCAGGGAGTCTATCGAACTCCTAATCGGGGAAAAATTAAACGGGGTTCACACCTCAAGGCAATACATAATCAGCGGCAAGATCGACAGAGGTGACACGGAAAGGATAGCTTCGGATCTCCTCGCCAATGAGCTTATTGAGAGATTTGAAATAGTAGATGGAAAGGAATGGAATCCGCAAAAGGGAATGTCCCCCTATGTCCCCAGGGTGGCAGGGGAAGAGAATCTTAGGACGGAAGAGATTGACCTGAATGTCAGCGATGAGAAGCTGCTGGAGATAAGCAATAAAATGATCCTTGCCCTTAATCTCGGTGAGATGAAGGTCCTACAGGATTATCTGAAGGATGAATCCCTATTAAAAGAGAGGGAGAAAGTCGGCCTCGGTGAAAGGATCACGGATGCGGAGCTTGAATGCCTCGCCCAGACCTGGTCTGAACACTGCAAGCACAAGATATTTAACAGCCTGATAAATTATGAGAATGAACATGGCAAAATCACAGTTGTCGATTCCCTCTTCGACAGCCACATCAAGGCATCCACAAGAGAAATCAGGGAAATGATGGGAGAGACCGACTTTTGCCTGTCCGTCTTTGTTGATAATGCCGGTATCATAAAATTCAATGATGAATACAACCTTGTCTTCAAAGTTGAAACACACAATTCACCCTCAGCCCTCGATCCCTATGGGGGCGCCCTCACAGGGATTGTTGGAGTGAACAGGGATCCCTTCGGAACCGGAAAGGGGGCGAAACTCATCTTCAATACGGATGTTTTCTGCTTCGCCTCACCATTCTATTCAGAACCACTGCCTGCGAGGATACTCCACCCCAGGCGAATTTATGAAGGCGTCAGAGAGGGCGTTGAACACGGCGGGAACAAAAGCGGGATACCCACGGTAAATGGGTGCATCGTCTTTGATGACAGATACCTGGGAAAACCTCTGGTTTACTGCGGAACAGGCGGGATCATGCCTTCTCAAATTGCGGGAGAGCCCACCCATACAAATGAAATCCTGCCGGGCGATCTCATCGTAATGACCGGTGGAAAGATAGGAAAAGACGGAATACACGGGGCCACATTCTCCTCAGAAGAACTGCATGAGGATTCTCCCGTTACGGCAGTTCAGATAGGTGATCCCATAACTCAGAAGAAGATGACCGATTTCCTGCTGATTGCAAGAGACAAAACCCTTTACAGGTGCATAACAGACAATGGCGCCGGCGGCCTTTCATCCTCGGTGGGTGAAACCGCGACACTCTCCGGCGGTTGTGAAATCGACCTGAAAAAAGCCCCGTTAAAATACGCCGGACTTCAACCCTGGGAGATTCTCATCTCGGAATCCCAGGAGAGGATGACCCTGGCCGTAGACCCGAAAACAATAGACGAATTCCTGGCACTCGCCAAAAAGATGGATGTGGAGGCAACGGTAATCGGTAACTATACGAATTCCGGAAAGTTCCATGTCCTCTATGGAGATGATACCGTCGCCTATCTGGACATGGATTTTCTCCATGAAGGGCTCCCCCAAATGCGTCTGAACGCCAAGTGGACACCGCCCGAACACGGAGAGCCCGACTTTCCGGAACCTTCAGACATGGGGCAAGCTCTAAAAGATATGCTTTCAAGGTTAAATATCTGCAGTAAGGAATCGGTCGTAAGACAGTACGACCATGAGGTACAGGGAGGAAGCATCGTCAAGCCATTGGTGGGTGCAACCAATGATGGTCCCAGCGATGCGGCAGTAATCAGGCCGATACTGGATTCTTTTGAAGGAGTCGTCGTAGCCAATGGTCTTTGCCCCCGCTACAGCGATATAGATACCTACCATATGGCCGCATGCGCTATTGATGAAGCCATCAGGAACACCATAGCCGTGGGCGGCACTCTTGGCAGCATTGCCGGTCTGGACAATTTCTGCTGGTGTGATCCCATACAATCCGAAAAGACACCGGATGGCGAATATAAGCTGGCACAGCTCGTCAGGGCGAACATGGCCCTTTATGATTATACAAAGGCCTACGGGGTTCCCTGCATATCCGGTAAAGACAGCATGAAGAACGATTATCAAATAGGAGACACCAAGATATCCATCCCCCCAACACTTCTGTTTTCCACCATAGGAAAGATAGATGATGTGAGGATGGCCGTCACCATGGACGCCAAACAGCCGGGGCATCTGGTCTATATCTTAGGTGAAACATACAATGAACTCGGTGGTTCCGAGTGGTTCGCCATGCATGGATACACGGGAAACAATGTCCCGAAGGTAAATGCGAAAAAGGCAAAGAAGCTGTATGAAGTACTAAGCATGGCAATCAAGAAGGGACTTGTAGTCTCATGTCATGACTGCTCAGACGGGGGTCTTGGTGTTGCCCTTGCGGAAACCGCCTTTGCCGGTGGGCTGGGGATGTCAGTAAACCTTGTTCTCGTTCCATCCGAGGGAATCGACCGGAATGATTACATTCTGTTTTCTGAATCGCAGAGCAGATTTGTGGCGACCATTCCACCTGATGCAAAAGACGAATTCGAAAAGCTTATGGTGGGCAATACCATAAGTAAAATCGGCGAAGTGCTTTCCGATGGAATATTCAAGGTGATGGGTGCCGGAGGAAACATAATAATAGAAGAAGACATCAGTAAATTAAAAGAAGTATGGCAAAGACCACTTGACTTTTAAAAAATAATAAATCGCAAAAAGGAGGTAGCAAAAGTTCCTTAATATCATTAAGGAAGAAGCAAAGAAGCTCATTGACAGATTACCAGATCAAGCAACCTGGGATGACATTATGTACGAATTTTATGTCAAAAAGAAGTTGGCAGTTGCTTTGAAGGCTGCTGAAGTAGGACGTGTTATCTCCCACGAGGAAGTTAAAACGAGGTTTCTTTCAGAATGAAAATTGAGTGAGCCTAACCATTTATACACGGGGCTCGGGATTTTAGTCAGAAAAAGTCCAAGCCATGGGATGTTACCTGACAGGGTTATCTGGTTCGGGTTTTTAGCCTTCCCTCAATTCGCATTTGGAAACTTAAGATACGCGCCGCAAGCCATCTGAAATCCTTTTATCCGATCTGCCGGACGACTTTGATAAAGTGAGCCTTGAAGCAAGGAATCTTGCAGAGAAGTTAGGGTATAAAAGGAGGGTGAAATGGATTCGGATATGTTAAAAAAAATCTTGTTGTCAATTTTGTTTGTTTCGCTGCTCTGTGTAACGTCAATAGAAGCAAAAACCTTTAAGGTCGCTAACTATAATGTAGAAAACCTTTTTGATCTTACCATGAATGGAACGGAATACACTGCATATAT
>JAUVKS010000220.1 GCA_030596145.1 Pseudomonadota bacterium
GAAGATAACTTTTATTTCATCGTACAAGGATGGATAAATAGCTGAAATATGGTAATTGCTTTAGATGTTATGAAATGGATGTGATAGATAGGAACTGCGATTTGTCTTGGATCCGGAATTTACCGTGGCCAACACTGCAAATTCCAGGCAAAAAAAAGGCTGGAAGATTTCACTTCCAGCCTTTGCCGTCATTTTTTCTCACTCTTCTTCGTCTTCATCCTCATAGTAGTCAACCACTCCTTCTGAACCTTCAGGGACTTCTGTCTCTATGGAACGTGAAACACCCCTTACAAGAATTGCAGCGATGAGGAAAAGTAAGATAACTGAAATGACTATGATCAAGGCAATCGTTGTAGTCCACGATTTTACTTCTTTTTCTACATTCTGGGAGTAAGCCTTGGCGAGTTCGTTGAACTTTTCCACATCTACCCCCATCCCTACCCATCCAAATCCAGCCGGCTTTGGATAATTCTTAGAATAGAATCTAATCGGCGCGTAGGCAACAAACTTCACATGCCCCCCGAACTTATAGGTCTTGATCCCGGAATTCCCAGCAGCCGCATCCTTTTCAATTTCCGGCAAACCAGGGTCCATAAAACCAAGAAGATTGAGGTTTAATACCTCATCTCCCTTTTTGATTAGAGCATTTGCATCTTTTTCAGTAAGCGGAGGAACAGGTGTCCCATTACTATAAAGACCGACAATGTGATAATCAAGTGGATGGGAAATAATAAAACCCCTGTTGTCCACCATGTAGGCGTAATTACCGGTTGATGCGTTGGCCTCCACAACATACTCAGGCTGAGTCGGAACAATGTGGTCAGTAAACTCGGCCAAATGTCTCGTATCAATGGCGAGGGTGACCATTCCCGAAAATCCCTTCTCATCAAACAGAGGCGTGGCCAGACGAATTATACCTCTGAACCTCTTTCCCTTCTCAAAATCCGGCCTGTTCACGTACCAGCCGGTGACATGAGAGGTATAAACCTCTCCTTTCTTGAGTCTCCTGGTCTTGGCAAAATAGTCTTCACATTTGTAAGTAGTATTCGCTGGATTACTTACATCTGTTAGTTTTGACTTTGGTACTATTTTCCCGTCAACAACCTTTGTTAGTTCGTCGCCAGTTCTGTTGATCAGAGACATTTCGGTGTAAAGAGGGGCCAGAATCTTACGAACTTTTTTATCTTCCCTAACCCAGATGTAACCCCTCTTCTTGCTTGTGAACTCTTTATATGCAGAGTTGGTTGTTGGGATGATCGTTGCGACCAGTATATCGTTCCTTCTCTCCTCAAGGAATTTGGCAACCTCCCCAGCCGTGTTGATGGAACGCATCTTGATCTCAGTCTGAGATTTATCATCCAGAACGGCAATTGCTTGTTCTCTCGTTGTTTCCCCTACTTTGAATATGCCGTTGGCTATAAGAAGCGCCATAAGAGATAAGGGGATCACGATAAGCAGGAAGAATATCCTTCCTACAGTGAACAGCTGCTTATCTTTTTTAGTTTCTGACATTATCATTCCCCCTAACTATTGTTAGTTTTGAAGTTAATTGTCTGATACTATCCCAAAAAATAGCTCATGTAGGGGTTTGCATATAAAAGAACAAGTGAAACAACGAGAGCATATATAGCGATTGATTCTGCCATGGCCATACCGATAAGCATGGTCATCATAATCTTTCCCTGAACCCCGGGGTTTCTTCCGACTGCCGTGCATGCCCCGTTAGCTGCAGTACCTATTCCTAAACCCGCACCAATAGCTCCCATGCCGATGGCAAAACCTGCTGCAATCATGGCACCTACAGCAAAGATAGCCTTTGTGTAAGATTCACCTGTCGGAAGTGCTTCTGCGGCAAAGACCAGTGGTGAAGACATTAACATAGCAGCCATTGTTATTAAGAGGGCTAATAACGTTTTTTGAAATTTCTTCAACATTTCTCATTCTCCTTTCATTATTGATTATTTTGTTGCCTTCGTTTTCCTCCCTCATAGCACAAAATGTGCTTTGAAGGAAAGGTAAAATTTTGAGAACTCATGGGCTATTTGCAATGGTTATGCCACTTTATGGTAGGTGGCAGGTTTCTGCTTTAACGTGGTATAAACATTTGTCATTTTTGGGTTTGGGTTCCTGTGGACGATGTTCTTTATTCAAAGACGTTATTTAACGTCTTGTTAAATCGCGTTCTCAGGATTTAACAAATTGTAAAATTAGTCCACATATCGGCATATTTTTATTGAAATATTTTGGTCTGAGCGATAGTATCAATGAATATTTGTTCTAATTTCACGTTGAAGGGGTAAAATAATGCAGGAAGTGTTGACCGCTGTAACCTATCTGGTTGTCTGGCTTATCTGTGGGAAGATTATTGGTATTGAGAGTGGATTAACCAAGCTTCTCATTTCGTTGGGTGCTGCTGTGGGTGTTTACATATTGATGGCTGTTAAGGGGCATAAAGAGAAAGAGCAAGAAAAGGAATGATCGGCTATGCAGAAAACCCAATCCAGTGATGAAAAAAAACATTTTAAGATTAATTCAAGGGTTTCCATATGGGTGGCTACTTCCATTGTTGTTATTATGATTCTTCTCTTTGCCCTGACCATCAACAATGCAAGGGAAAAAGATATGGTGGAGCAGTTTAGTAAACAGCAAATGGCTGTTGCCAGGGGAATAGCTACCGGAATAGAAGATCTTGTTGTAGGTGTCGAGAAGAGCATGATAACTCTGTCCAGACTTCCATGTGTTAAGGAAACAATGCCCGAAGCTACCAACCAGAGCATGAAGGTAATCTACGATGACTTGGAAGGAAAAGTTGAGCTCATAGCCATAGAGGATAAAAATGGCGTA
>JAUVKS010000113.1 GCA_030596145.1 Pseudomonadota bacterium
AATTGTGTTTCCACATTCGCGGGGCTCAGACCTGTGCTTAGCAAAGGAGAGCTATCTCCTTCGGAGGAATCACGCGATCACGTCATCTGGGTTGACAGTGGACTTGTGACAATAACAGGGGGGAAACTCACGACATTTCGCAGGATGGCCTGGGATGTCCTTGATGCCGCCAGGCCCTTTTTGACATCGATTTACATCCCTGACCACAATATCCCTATTTTCTCCCCTCCCCCTGAAATTCCTGAGGAAGATTATGGGCTGTCTCAACAAACGTGGCGGCGCCTCTATGGACGATACGGCAAAGCCGCGCAAGAACTCGCCGGAACGGCCGCTCCCGAAGAACTGTCAGCAATTCCCGGTACTCATACACTCTGGGCGGAGCTGCCCTTTGTGGCAAAGCGTGAACAGGTGAGACATCTCGGCGATCTGCTCTTACGGCGTGTACGCATAGGATTGCTGACACGTGAGGGAGGAAAGGAATATCTTAATCGAATCCAGAAACTATGCGAATCTTCATTACCATGGGATAAGAAGCGCTGGAAAAAAGAAATAGAGATGTACCTCGACCTGGTGAAGCGAGTTTATGGACTGCCGTTCAAGGAAGTTGAGGTTCCCACGGAGAAAAAAGTTGTGTCTTTTAAAGAGATTTTGGCCTCTTTGAAGCGCTTTTTCAAAATCTTGCCCTAACTTTTACCGTTGCGTCTTCTGCAGGAGCTCTCTGATGTTCGACCGGTGTGTAAAGATGATGAGGACGGGGATAACAAAACCGAAATAGTACAACGAGTCAGGTATAGGCCTCTCCAGCGCGTACCGGAAAACGGAAAGGACGACGGGGAAGGCAACGGCAGCGGACATGGAGCTGACAGAAACGGTACGACCAATAAGTAATACGAGAAAAAAGATGGCAAGACAGACCAGAAGCGGAAGGGGATAGAGGACGAGAAGCACACCCGCCCCGGTTGCGACGCCCTTCCCACCGCGAAACCCTGCAAATATAGTCCAGATATGACCGATAATGGCGGCGCATCCTGCAATCAGGCAGATTGCCTGAGGATCAAGTGAGACGGCACCGAATGCAAACGGTGCAATCCAGAGAACGGCTACAATCCCCTTTAAGACATCGACAGCCATCACGAAAATACCGGGCTTCCATCCGAGGACACGGATAGCGTTGGTACCGCCAGCGTTGCCGCTCCCGTATTCCCTGATATCGATCCCCTGCAATACTTTCCCGACGATGATACTTGTCGGGAAAGAACCGACAAGATAGGCGATAAAGATGACGGCGAGCAATTTGATCATGGAGGCAACTCACCTCTCCTTATAATTTACGAATAGCCGAGAACGGCAATAGCCGTACTCCCGATACCAACATGGAGGCCCAGAGCCGGCGATGCATCCATGATCATCACATCTTCTACATCGAATCGGGCGCGAATCTCATTCCGATACCACTCGGCAAGTTGGGGCGCCAAAACGTGGACGACAGCAAAGCGAGGATTCTGAAACTCTCTGCCAAACTGAACAGCAAGATCCAGAGTCTTCCGAATTAACTTCCTGCGTCCGATTACCTTTGCCACTTCGGCTACATTACCGTCAGGATTGGTAGCAAGAACGGGTTTCAGATTGAGAAGCGTCCCGAGAAATCCCTTGGTTTTGGTCACACGACCACTCCGGATCGCATATTTGAGGGTAGGCAGATTTACAAAAACGCGGGTATTCCTGACTGCTCTTTTCAACCGATCGACAATTTCCCCGATCTCGAGACCCTCTTCAATCAATCGGCCAGCTTCGGCAGCGATAAGCCCCAATGCTGCAGAACTCGTTTTACTGTCAATAATGCGAATGTTATCCCGGTAGTTGACACGCTCACGAATCGCATGCGCGCCTTGAATCGTCCCGCTCAGTTTTCCCGAGATGTGGATTGAAATAATCGAGTCGTAGATTCCGATAAGTCTATCGTAAATCTTCCTAAAAGATGCAGGGGATGGTTGAGAGGTAGACAGTTTCTCCCTTGCAGCCTGCATGGCTTGGTAAAACTCTTCCGTCTTGAGTTCGATACGATCGAGATAACTCTCCTCCCCTATCCGCAACGTAAGGGGAACGACATGAATGTTATATTTTTTCAGTATTTCAGGCGGCAGATCACAGGTTGAATCGGTTACGAGAGCGATACGCTGCTGCATCTGTGCAGCATTCATTTCGTTGTATCGCTCGCGCATATCCTCTACTTTTTTCTTCGTGAGGCTACCGCAAGCGGACGCTATTTCAAAGACACGTTCCGGTTCATTGGTATGAATATGGAGGCGAGCCTTCTTTCTCGACCCGACAACAATCAGGGAATCCCCAAGCGGTACCAGTCGGTCGCGCAGTATGTTCCGATCTATATCATCGCCTACGATGAGACATTCTGTGCAAAAGCGAAAGGTGATATCAGCACGAGATTTACCCGTACCGATCTTTTTGATCCTCATCGCCATACTGGTACTAATCTTGAGAGCAGTTACCTTCCCCGATTCGATAAAACCTACCATCCCTTCCAGCAGGTTAACAAATCCCTGGGCACCGGCATCAACAACACCGGCCTTCTTCAGCACCTGAAGCTTATTCGGTGTATCGGCAAGGGAAATGTTTGCCTTCCTGAGGGCATCCTTCAAGAGTTCGATGAAGTCCTGCGTCTGATGGGCGTATTCACCGAGATGATTTGCCCAATCCTTCATAACCGTGATAATCGTTCCTTCCTGGGGGGCAGAAATAGCCTCCCTTGCCTGCTCGACCGCCTTAATGGCGGCGGCGGCAAAGGACTGAGTCGTGAGACGTATCCTTCCTTTTGTCGCTTCTGCAAGTCCTTGGAAAAACTGGGCCAGAATTACACCGGAATTGCCCATAGCCCCGACAAAGGCGGAATCGGCAATGGTTTTGGATACTTCTTCAAAGGAATGATCATCGCACCGTTCGGCTCCCTCGACGATGCTGTCCATGGTCGCTGCCATGTTGGTACCCGTATCTCCGTCCGGTACGGGAAAGACGTTGATCGCGTTCAGGTGATTTTCCATCTCGCTGATACGCTGGGCTGAAGCAATGATGGACTTCTTGAATTGAGTGCCATCCAGGTATTCAACTCGATTTTCCATAATGCATGGGGTCCAAATCTGTTCTATGAAACAGAGTTAAAGGATATTGTTCCCACTTCATCTTGACGCATTCGTAAAAAGTCCAAATATGCACAATTTTGTCATTCCCGTGAAAACGGGAATCCAGTCTTTTCAAGTGCTTGGCCGTTTGTGGATTCCCGCCTGCGCGGGAATGACAGACTTTTTACGAGTCTGTTCATCTTACGTTCGCACTAAATAAGCCCTCGCCAGTGATGTGTTGACATGGACAACACCCTTGTTTAAGTCTTTTAATGGATAGTCATCCGTTACTTCCGAAAGCTCATCCGCCTGCTCCTGGGTACTTATTACAGATCCTACTGGAACAATGCGGCGATCTGCCACGGTTACACCCATAACAATAGCTCCCGGTTCAATGACGCAATTTTTACCCACAAAAGATCTGAAAACCAACACCTTCATTCCCACAAAGGTATCATCCATAACAACGGCCGGGCCATGTATCTGAACCTGGTGGGCCAGTGACACCCTGTCCCCCACATAGACAGAATATTTTTTGCCGTCAACCTCATAGAGGTTCTTTTCCACTGGTTTTCCTTCACTTTCAGTTTCCAGGGCATGGATGATAACTCCATCCTGAACGTTCGAATCATCGCCGACGTAAAGCGGCTGTCCCTCATCACCACGGATAGACGCCATAGGCGAGACCATGATGTTTTTCCCAAGAGTCACGTTCCCTATAACGGCAGCCTGTGGATGAACGTAGGTAGAACTATCAATTGCCGGCTCCGACACTTTAGAACTAAAATCCGTCAACACATTTTTCTCTATCATCCTTATTTCCTCCAAAATTCAGTTAGTTGCTGTCCCCGATATTCACAATCTGTTTTTCCCTCTCCAGCAGCCTCTCCCAGACATCATCCACCTGCTTTCTTGTCTCATCAAGCGAACCTCCGTTATCAACGACAAGATCGGAATACATAAGCTTTTCATCAATAGACATCTGGGAATCAAGTCGAACCAAGGCCTCTTCGCGGCTATATCCGTCTCTTTCCACGAGTCTTCGAACCTGCTCTTCCGGAGAGACATAGACCAGCACAACCATATCAACTGCATCCACCTTCCCTACCTCTATAAGAAGGGGAATATCAGATATTATTATGGCATGCGGGGTCTTTTTCTTTATATCAGCAATCTGCCGTTCCCATTCTTCCAAGACGAGGGGATGTACGATCTCGTTTAGCTTTTCCAGCTTTTCCTTATCTCCGAAGACGATGTCACCAAGTATCTCACGGTTTATTGTCCCGTCCTCTCTCAGAATCTCCGACCCGAAATTCTCCACGATCTTCTCCCAGGCAAGAGCCCCCGGTTTCTGTACAGAGCGCACCAGAACATCAAAATCAATCAAGAATGCGCTCTTATCCTGAAACATCTTAGCGACTGTTGACTTACCGCCGGCTATTCCACCTGTTAACCCAACGTTCAGCATGGCATCGCTTCTATCACAAGGATTACCTTCCATCAATCAAAAAAGAAGTCAGAAAAAGGAGACGAATTGCCGCCACGACGGGACAAACATTGGTTTAATGCCGGGTAAGGTAGAGATATGTGTTAAACGCTGGGTAAAGGAGCGCAACATGTCGGTTTCACCCCCACCCACACCCTCCCCCTCCTCGAAGATCCGCCAGTCTTTTTGGCGGAAAGAGAGAGGGTGAAATGGAATGGACTGCTAAGTTGGCTTAATATTTTCCTTGGACCATTCGACCAGTTTTGAAAGGGGTGTACCTATTGGAAAAAATTCCGCTACCCCCATTTCTTTTATTCGAGGAATATCTTCATCCGCTAAAAATCCCCCTGCTGTCACTCTAATATCGGAGGCACCTTCTTTGGCAAGTAACTCAGTAATTTTTGCGAAATGTTCAATGTTTGCTCCGGACAACGTTGTTATACCTATATGATCTACCGACTCATGGATGGCCGATAAAACAATTACTTCGGGGACTTGCGCGTCTGTATAAATCACCTCATATCCAGCTTCTCGGAAAACCATGGCCAGTTTTAACATAGCCTCATCAAAACCATCTCCCAACTTTGCCAACAGGATTCTAACCCTTTTATCAGTCATAAAAGCCTCCTTTATTTATTTTGCTTCTGCATTATCTGTAGAATACTGGATTCCCGCTCGCCGATCCCCTATCGACGTTGGGGACGATTGTTATTGCCCCCTATAGAGTAGTTCGGCCAGTTCCGGTAAACCAAGTTCCTCAAAAACCTCTCTTTTTGGCACTCCGTCATCATTGAACCCCCGCAGCTCGTAAAACTCCTTCAGCATCAGTTCCATATCTGGTACGCTTCCTTCTGTAGGACCTGTCTCCATTGGCGTCAGAAGCCTTTTGGGAAGCCTGTCGTGCCCGGCTCTGCCCCCAAACAGGTTTGACAAACCCCGCTTCATGTACCAGATCCTCCTGCCAAGCCGCATCAATTCCTCAAGGGTGTATTCAAATCCCGTGACATGATTTACCATGTCCACAGCCTGGGTCGCGTTCAGTGGCATCGCACCCAGGTTACAGAAGATGGCGCAGTGCGAAAAGAATATCCCGAAATCCTGACAGGCAATGTTCAATTTTGCCTTGCCCTCGCTGCTCATACCGGCTATCTCATCTGCCAGTTCGGGGATTTCGGGCAGGTACATGCCACCGCCTTCTATCAGATAGTTGAGGCTGGCCATGTGACAGCCTCCCCTGGGCGAGACGGCATAGGCCAAACCATAGCCGTGTGCGGATCTGGGATCGTGCATAGGAGCTTCAAGACCCTTAACGGTAGTTAAAAAATCCGACGCGTTGCCGCCAATCTGTTCCGCCGCTTTCGCGCTTCCTTCGGACAGGATCTCGCCAAAACCCTCTCTCTTTCCTATTTTCTCAGCCATTGCTACAATAGCCTCTGAATTGCCCCAGGTGAGTTTCAGACCGCCGGTATCTTTTTCAGTTATGAGACCATTCTCAAAGCACTCTATGGCAAAGGCGATGGTGGAACCGCAGGTTATGGTATCCATACCGTAGCGATTACAGATATCATTCGCCTTACCTATGGATTCCATGCTGGAATTCAAACACATGGTACCGAAGGTAGCTATGGTCTCATATTCAGGACCCGGCCCCTTATCGAACTTGAAGAGTCCCTCCTTTACCTCCGCCTCCCTTTTACACGCCACTCCGCAGGCATAGCAGGTCTTGTTCCCGGTCAGGATTTTATCCCCGTATGCTATTGGCCCTATCTCATCAAAGAGCTCCCATTCGCTCTGCTGCCAGTTCTTCATGGGGATGTCGCCGGATATGATACCGACATCCATATGTGATGCGGTTCCAAAGGCGCGCAATGACTCTACGGTTATACTGCCGGCATATAGCTCTTTAAGCTCTGTACGGAGAGTATCAAGCCTGTCCGGGT
>JAUVKS010000033.1 GCA_030596145.1 Pseudomonadota bacterium
TTAGCCTCCAACATCTCATGGAATTGCCCAATATGGCTTTCAAAACGTACGATCTCCTCGGTAATGTCGCTCTTTTCAGCCATGATCGCAACCTCCTGACACAATCTTATCTCATCAATCTCGATTCCCTCTGTTAACTCCTTTATGCGATCCGAAAGTCTCTCTTTATACTCGATGATAATCTGAGGAGTCCTTAACTTTACAGAATTGAGACAATTCTTGATAATGTCAAGTCGTGATAGAAAATCTCTGTAGATAACCTCTCCCTCCTTCTCCCTCATCTCAATCAGTGCATCAACTGAATGATCAAGCGTCTTTTCAATCTCTTCCCAGGCAGCCGCCAGATCCATCTCAACCTCTGAAGGAACAATGGCACCCTTAAGCCCGGCAATCATATTAAGATTTATTTCATCCTTCAGGTTAAACTCCTGCTTCATCCGGTCCAACAAAGCATAATAATTGCGAATGAGCGGAAGATTCAGCTCAAATTTCCCTTCATCTTCCAGACTCAGACCTCCGGGATTTAACTGAACACTTACTTCCACCCTGCCCCTGGAGAATCTTTCACTTATCTTTTTTTTAATCTTTGCTTCCAGCGGCAAAAGTATGCCAGGAAGACGAATAGAAATATCCAAATTACGATGGTTGACAGATCTGATCTCTACAACCAACCGCTCACCTTTCAGGTCAGATTCCGCCCTGCCGTAACCCGTCATGCTTCTTATCATCTTAGTTTATATCCCCAGTTTTGGATTGTAGGGTCGGGTTTTATACCCGACCGCAAACGGTGGCATGAGACCTTTGAATTTTGCCCTAAATAGTCTAAATGGTCATTCCCGTGCAAACGGGAATCCAGTATTTTCAACTCCTTATGGATTCCCACATTCGTGGGAATAACAGAAAGGGCGCGTTTTTCAAAGTTCTTGGCATATAAAATGCCACCCTACAAAGTTGTCGAAACCTGTATTTAATTTATTTCAGTAAAATGTTTTGAACAAGAGTTTCTCCCGCACTTGATGCGGGGGAAAATTATATTTTTCAAGTCTCCGCCTCTCTCAATTGCACAAGATACTTTTCTCTTATCCTGTTAAACATTTCTATGATATTTTTCCCAGCGTAATCGGGATAAGTCCATTCGAGCGGATGAAAGGTCTTATCCCTGTAAATCAAAGTTAAATCGGCATATATGCCATCCCTTAGATAGGGACGATGCGCATAACTCTTACCTGTGGCAAGTATCAAATGATACTTGGATATATAGCCCGGATCTATGTTTACCCTTCTTTTGCCGTCACTTAAAAATCTCTCCTCAATGCCGTTGGTAAAAACCTTAATTTCAGGAAGAGATTCCGGCCTTATAACCTCCTCAAACGAAACAAATCTCCTGATCAGGGATTGTCCCATCTCCTTTACGTAATAATTGGTATAATCAAAAGGTATAAATTCACTTATAAAGTCTGCTCTTCCATATTCTTTTAATAACTCTTTCAACACCTCCGCTAATAAATATTTATTTGCAGAGAATATACTCGATATCAGCTTTACCGGCTCCGGCCTATTCGGTTTACTCATAAGTAACTACTCCGCCACTAAGACACAAAGGCACAAGGTGTAAGAAATTAATTATATTTTTCCATAATCTCCGGAAATTTTTATTAATCAAATGCCTCTGGTTATCATAAATTATGATCTGATTTTAGTGACTTCGTGTCTTTGTGACTGAACTCATAACATCTCTCTAAGTTCCTCCTGTGAAACAGTAGCAGTTCCCACCTTCCCCACCACAATCCCGGCTGCATGGTTTGCGAGCACCGCGGCCTCTTTAAATGTTGCCCCGGCAGCCATACAGAGGGCCAAGATGCCTATCACTGTATCTCCTGCACCGGTCACATCAAAAACCTCCCTGGCAACAGCAGAAATATGAGTAATGCTGCCACCATTTTCAAAAAGGCTCATTCCCTCCTCACCCCTGGTTATCAGTACAGCCTTAAACCCAAATCTCTCAAGAAGAGTTTCTCCGTTCTTGATAAGATCCTCCTCGCTTGTAATCTCCATTCCGAGGGCACGCCCGGCCTCATAATGATTGGGCGTTATCACATCAAAGTCCTGATAGAGGGAAAAATCGTTTTGTTTCGGGTCAATACAAACCACAACATCCCTCCCGGATACTACCTCACTGACCCCCTTTAACAGCCTTTCCGAAATGATACCTTTGCTGTAATCCGAAATGACAATTGCACCCAAGTCATCCCGTATCGTCTCAACATATTCTACCATCTTTTCAACACTATCCAAACTTACAGACTGCTTATTTTCCCTGTCAAATCTTACCACCTGCTGACTGTGGGCTATAATCCTTGTTTTCACAGTGGTGGGGCGATCATGCTCCACAATAATACCATTGGTATCTATATTCATCTCTCTGAACTTGCGTATTAACAACCTCCCCATGTCATCAGGCCCTATAATACCTGTTACATGAACCTTCCCCCCCACAGAAGATATGTTATTCAATACATTGGCCGAACCGCCGAGAAGGAAATTCTCCGAAGTAACCTCAACAACAGGAACCGGTGCCTCCGGGGATATACGGGAAACCTTCCCCCATATAAACTGGTCAACCATTAAATCTCCCACCACCACAACCTTTGACCTAGAGAATTCATCAATTATTTCCAGTGCTCTTTTTGTACTAACAATCTTCTGCACCATTTACCTCCGAATCTCCTCCCCTGCCATGTCCAAGCTATCTCAAGAATCACAACCAGACCAGCATATGCCGGCTTCAACCCTAATTTCCTTATTCTTTCAGAACTCGCTACAAACCGTGTGAGATCTTCCCTTCATTCATATATTGAGAGCGTTGCATAACCACCAAAAGCTGTATAGGGTTCTGAGCATCGATAAATCATATTTCTAAAAGCTTTATGCAGTTCCAGTTGTACAAAGCTTGCAAATCATCATTCGTTTTATAATCTTAGGATGTTATTATTGTACACAAATTTTGTCAATCCTTTTCTCGGAAAGTAAGCAGATAACATCCCCATATGACGTACAATAACAGAAGCGCTCATTTTTCAAAAAGAAAGGTCTTGAATATCTCTCAAAAATGTTGGAGAATGAGAAATATATTCAATGGTTCCCCCTAATCAGGAAAGTTACTCCATACCAAAGCTGAGGAATCTTATGATTAAAAGGGGCAGAGTTGAAGGGAAGAGATTTTTAAAATTCTTCGTATTACTGCTTACTGCTTACAAACAACAAATAATAAGGGAGGTATTTTATGTATCAAGCATTTGGAGACAAGCTGATTGCAGTTACCGAACGCTATGCAGAAGAAATTGCTAAAGAATGGTGCAAAGCCGTGAGGACAAATCCAAGGACACCATCATACCATTCCATGTCACAGGATGAGTGTTACCCCATTGCCCTGGATTTCTACGCAAATCATCTGAGACCGCTGTACTTTAGTAAAAAACCCTACACGGAAGTGCAGGACTATTTCGAAAGGTTCGCCGAAAATAGTTATAAGGCAGGTCACCCCGTACATGAAGCCGCATATGCCCTCATGATGATGAGAAGACACATATGGTTTTATGCCGATTTCCAGGCATATTTTACTTCGAGTCTTGAGCAGTATCAGGCAGTAGAAAGTATTAATAGAACGATAAACTTCTTCGATCACGGCACATATTATTTCATCAAAAAATGTGCTGAATTGATCCAAAAATAACCTGAAGATGCCAGAATGCCCCGAGTGCACAGAACGGGGTGTTCTGGCATTGTTTCATAAGCATGACTTAACAGAAGGCCTTTGAAAGTAGTACCATGAAACACAAAGCCCCCACACATATATATCGCAAGACCTAACCCTTTTTAACTCAAATCTCTCTTGACTAAATCATTGAAAAAATATAGTTACCTCAAACTTATACTATAGTATAGTGAAGCAGGTGTTTTTTATGGAAGAAAGTGAACTTCTCAAGAAAAGAAAAGAAAAGATAGAATCTCTCAAGGCCGACGGCATTGACCTATATCCCAATGATGTCAAAGTGACTGCCACCACGGAGGAAGTTTTGACCCGCTTTGGCGATATGGAGGGAGATGCTCTCACACAGCTAAACGAGAAATTCACACTGGCCGGAAGGCTTATGGCCGCGAGAAAGTTCGGCAAGGCGGCATTTGTCAACATTCAGGACAGGAAGGGGAAAATTCAGGCATATATCAAGAAGGATACCGTGGGGGGAAATGCCTTTTCTCTCTTCAAGAGACTCGATATAGGGGATATCATCTCCGTCACCGGGAAGGTCTTCAAGACAAAGACCGGAGAATTGACTGTCGAAGCGAAGGAGATTCGACTTTTGTCAAAGGCGATGAACCCTCTACCCGAAAAGTGGCATGGTCTCACCGATATCGAAACGAGATACCGGCAACGACATCTTGATCTCATAGTCAACCCGAAGGTCAGGGAAGCATTTTACACAAGAAGCCGCATCATTCAACTGATGCGTAAATTTATGGATGACAGGGACTTCCTCGAGGTGGAAACACCCATGATGCAGCCTGTAGCCGGTGGTGCCATGGCACGTCCTTTTAAAACATATCACAACGCCCTCGGAATGGATTTCTACCTCAGGATAGCGCCTGAACTCTACCTGAAACGCCTCGTTGTGGGTGGAATGGAGAAAGTCTATGAAATAAACAGAAACTTCAGAAATGAAGGTGTATCCACATTCCATAATCCGGAATTCACCATGATGGAGTTTTATCAGGCCTATGCGACCTATGAAGATCTGATGGTCATGACGGAGGAGTTGATAACCTATATTTTACAGGAACTTTATGACTCCTTTATAATCAATTACCAGGGGACTGAAGTAGACTTTACGCCCCCCTGGCAGCGGATGACCGTCAAGGAAGCCATCAAAAAATACTGCAAGATCGATCCCGATGTTCTTGAAGACACAGAAAAGGCCGTGAAATACGCAAGAGGGCTGGGTCTCACGATCAAGGAAGGCGAACCGCTTGGAAAAGTAATTATGGAAATATTCGACGAAACGGTGGAGGAAAATTTAGTCCGGCCGACCTTCATCACGAGTTATCCCATAGAGGTCTCACCACTCTCGAAGAAAAGCGCCGGCAACCCGGCGTTTGTCGACCGCTTTGAACTCTATATATGCGGTAAAGAGATTGCCAATGCCTTCTCGGAACTAAATGACCCCGTGGACCAGCGGGAGCGGTTTATGATGCAGCTTGAGGCAAGAGAAGCGGGAGATTTGGAGGCACACGAAATGGATGAGGATTATATCGGGGCACTGGAATACGGCATGCCTCCAACGGCAGGTGAAGGAATAGGAATAGACAGGCTGGTCATGCTATTTACCGATTCTGCCTCTATCAGAGATGTTATCCTCTTTCCTCATATGAGGAAGAAATAAAAAATAGTTTAATTGGTTTTATTAGTTTAATTGGTTAACTGACAGAACTAATTCAACCAATAGACCCAATAAATCCGCTTTATTAATATGTGTCTTTGGCACTTGGAACTTCTATGTCTTATGAACTTTTTATCGGTCTGCGTTACCTCAGAGCAAAGAGGAAACAGACCTTTGTTTCTATCATCACCTTTATCTCCATAGCCGGGATATTTCTCGGTGTTGCAGCTCTGATTATTGTACTTGCAGTTATGAACGGTTTCGAAACCGAACTGAGGAACAAGATACTGGGCATTAATTCCCATATTGTCCTCATGGAATACGGCGGCAGTATCAAGGATTACAAAAAAGTAATTAAGGATATCGAAGAGGTCGAGGGCGTCGTCGCATCAACCCCTTTTATATACAGCCAGGCCATGTTGAAAAAAGGACATAGTGTAAGCGGCGTGGTCCTGAGGGGATTATCAACCGAAAGTGCCATGAGGGTAATAAATCTGGGGAAGATGGATGGGGGAAGTATTGATTATCTCTCTGAAAAGGCACGTAACGCTATCAAGCTCAAAGCTGACCTCGCTTCCCTTCCCGGAATTGTCATAGGCAAAGAATTGGCCAAAAACTTAGGGGCCTTTATCTTTGAAACGGTCAACGTTCTATCTCCTATGGGTGTTTCCACCCCGATGGGAATGGTTCCCAGAATGAAAAAATTCCTCGTCGTCGGAATTTTTGATTCGGGATTTTATGAATACGATGCATCGCTTGCCTTTTTATCACTGAAGGAATGCCAAAAATTCCTCCACATGGAGGACCTTGTGACGGGAATCGAGATAAAGGTAGTTGATATCTACAAGGCGGGAGTAATTGCAAAAACGATTGGGAAAAAGCTGGGATATCCATACTGGACCAAGAACTGGATGCAGATGAACAAAAACCTCTTCTCGGCACTGAAACTGGAAAAGAGGGTCATGTTTATTATCTTGAGCCTGATCGTGCTGGTCGCAGCTTTTAATATAATATCCACCTTGATTATGGTTGTTATGGAAAAAAACAGAGACATCGCAATACTGAAATCCATGGGTGCAACCGCAAAAGGCATCATGAAAATATTTGTACTGCAGGGGATTATTATCGGTGCCGTCGGCACCATCCTCGGTTGTATAGGAGGTCTTGCCGTTGCTCTCAACCTGGAAAAGGTATCCTTATTTGTCGAAAAACTCTTCGGATTTAAGATATTGCCACAAGATGTATATTACTTAAGCGAACTCCCTTCTCAGGTTAATTATGGAGACGTTTTCATTATTGTCGCAGGAACCATGCTGATATGTTTTCTGTCGACGATTTATCCCTCCTTGAGAGCGTCCCGACTTGACCCAACTGAAGCGCTTCGATATGAATGAGAAGAAGCACAAAGTAACGCAGGGCTTCAGCCCTGCATGAACGGTGGCAAGGGGACTAACCCCCGAATGGGACAATAATGATAAAGATCAACAATCTAAAAAAAACTTTCATCAAGGATGGCAATAAAATCGAGGTACTGAAAGGACTGGACCTTGAGATTGACAGAGGTGAATCCCCGGCAATTCTTGGTGTCTCCGGAGCAGGAAAAAGCACTCTCCTTCATATACTCGGGACTCTGGATCACCCCACCTCCGGAACGCTCTCCTTCGAAGGCATCAATGTCTTCGACTGGAGTGAAAAAAGATTGGCTGAATTCAGAAACAGAAAAATAGGCTTTGTATTCCAATTCCATCATCTTCTGCCGGAATTTAACAGCCTGGAAAACACGATGATGCCGGCACTTATCAATAGTATATCGAAACAGGATGCGAGGGAAAAGGCTGAGATTATCTTGAATGAAGTGGGGCTTGGTGATAGGATGACCCACAAACCGGGGGAACTGTCCGGAGGGGAACAACAGCGGGTTGCGGTGGCAAGGGCACTTATAATGGAACCCGAGATAATATTGGCCGACGAACCAACAGGAAACCTTGACAGGTCAACAGGAAAGAAGGTAGAAGACATCTTGACAAATTTGAACAAAACAAGGAATATAACTCTCGTTGTGGTTACACACAACAGACAATTGGCCGACCGGATGTCCCGCATCATCGGTCTGCAGGATGGAAAGATTTATGCCAGTGAATAAAAAGATTGTTTTTACATTCCCACAAGCCATTTTCCTTATAATAGCGATACTTCTTTTGCTCTCCCCCAACATTCTTGCGGAAGATCTGAAAAAAATCGCGATTTTCCCCTTTGATATTCACAGCAAGAAAGACAGGAGCTATCTGCAGGAACAAGTATACGGTGGTATCTCAGCTGAACTTAAAAAAACTGGATACGTCCAGATAATCAAAAAGGAGGCCTTCTCAAAAATAATTAGCGGTAAGCAAATAGACAAGGGATTGGCCAGCAGGGTGGGGAGCAAGATAGGTGCCGATTTTGTGATAATTGGAAGTCTCTCCCGGATGGGGAACCTGATCAGTGTTGATGCCAAGGTTGTGAGCGTTAAAGATAATAAGGTTTCACAGAGCTTTTTTGTACAGGGTACCGGCATTGAAAGTATAGGTAATCTCTCGGCCGAACTGGCAGAAAACATAATTTTGAAGATACCGTATAAACAAAGGATTGCGAAAATAGTATTCACGGGTAATAAAAAGATCGAAGACAGTGCCATATATAATGTTCTGAACAGCACTGAAGGAAAGCACTTTTCTGAAAAGTTACTCTCCTCTGACATTAAGGCCATTTACAAGATGGGATATTTCAGTGATGTAACGGCGGAAGTTACGGATAGTCCGGAAGGAAAAAACATTGCTTTCTCCTTACAGGAAAAACCCCTGATAACGGATATCGAAATCAAGGGAAATGATGCAATAGAAACTGAGGAAATAGAAGAGATATTGACGATCAAACCGCGTCAGATGCTCAATCCAGACAGGATAAAAGCCGATGTAGAAAAAATCAAAACCCTTTACAACAACAAGGGATATTTCAACTCAGAGGTAAATTACACGATAGAGGAAGAAGACAAGAATATCCTTATAGTTTTTAATATAGCGGAAAATGACAGGTTATACATAAAGAGTATTACTTTCGAGGGAAATACGGCGTATAGCGACAAAGAACTACGAGACATGATGGACACTTCCGAATGGGGCATCTTTCACTTCCTTACCGACTCGGGCATAATGAAGGAAGAAAAATTAAAACAGGACATAAACAAGTTGAATGCATTCTATCTCAATAACGGTTACATTGACGCAAAGATCGGAGAACCGGAAAGCACTCATGACAAAGAGTGGGTTTATATAAAAATACCTGTGTCAGAAGGGAAACAGTTTCAGGTTGGAAATGTGGAAATTGCAGGAGATACACTTTCTGTTCCCCGTTCCGAGCTTCTGGAAAAGCTAACAATTAACAAAAAGGATTACTATGACAGGGAATCGGTGATCAAGGATATCGACTACCTCACCAAGATGTGTAATAATGAGGGTTATGCCTATACCGATGTAACCCCGCGCACCATACCTCGTGAAAAAGATCAGAGGGTGGATGTGATTTACAATATTACAAAGGGAAACCAAGTTTACTTTAACAGGATATCCATAACCGGCAACACAAGGACAAGAGACAAGGTCATCAGGAGACAGCTTACAATTGCAGAGGGTGATCTGTACAGCAACAGTAAATTGAAGACAAGTTATATGAAGCTTAACAGGCTTCGATATTTTGAGGAGATCGATTTCCAAACGGTAAAGGGACCCGATGAAAACCTGACAGATATCAATATTCATGTTAAGGAGAGACCTACCGGGATGTTCAGCATCGGTGCCGGATATAGTGCCGTGGATCAGGCCGTCTTCATGGTCCAGATATCTGAGCAAAATCTCTTCGGAAGGGGACAGACTCTGAGCCTGAACGCTCAATTGGGATCAAAAACAACCCATTATGAACTCTCCTTTGTCGAACCCTGGCTTTTTGACATGCCTCTGTGGAGCAAATGGGAAATATGGGATACTGAAAAGGAATATGACAGTTATGATTTGAGCACAAAGGGTTTCGGTATAACGCTGGGCTATCCACTCTGGGAATACGTAAAGGGTTACATAGGATACACTCTTTCGACAAATGATGTATACAACCTCCAAGAGAACGCATCCTGGTATGTCAAGGAACAGGAAGGAGAAATAACCTCAAGTGGTGTTACTGTCACTCTCATAAGGGATACCACAGATGATTTCATGCTCCCCACCAGAGGTTCTAAAAACAGGGGCTCCATAGAATATACCGGCGGGGTATTTCAGGGAGATGCCAGTTTCACAAAATATACAGCGAGTTCCACCTGGTTCTTCCCTCTCCCACTTGACACTGTATTCAGTATCCGTGGGAAGGCGGGTTTCATACAGGCGAACGAGGACATAAAAATACCGGTATATGAGCGTTTCTACCTGGGAGGAATCAACTCTCTAAGAGGGCTTAGAGACGTAGGCCCTATTGATCCTGAAACCGGTGATGTCATCGGTGGGGAGACGATGGCCTGTTTCAATGTGGAATTCATATTCCCCCTGATCAAGAATGCCGGTATGAAGGGGGTAATATTTTTCGACACAGGAAATGCCTGGGAAAGCGGCTATCATTTAGGTGATATGAGGCAGACCGCGGGAGCGGGGGTTCGCTGGTATTCCCCCATAGGCCCCTTGAGACTCGAATGGGGCTATGTGCTTGACCGGAAGCCTGAGGAGGCCGCAAGCAGGTGGGAATTTACTATCGGGATGTTTATGTAGGGTTAGAGGTTAAGAGTTAAGGGCAAAAGATCCTCGCCTTTTACCTTTTACCTTTTATCTTTAAATTTAGGAGGAAAGTTTAATGAAAAAATCAATACTTTTGATTTTCACTTTTTTTGTTGCATCGTTACTTGTTCTATCCAGCTCTTACGCACTTGCTGGTGACAAGATCGGGTTGATCAACGTAAGAGAGATAATGCTCCGTTCAGAGGCCGGGAAGAAAGCCACTTTAGAGTTTCAAAAAGCCTTTGAAAAGGACAAGACAGCGATACAGAAGAAAGAGGCTCAGCTGGCAAAACTCAAGGCACAACTGGAAAAGCAGCGCTCGATACTGACGCCAGATGCCCTGAAAGAAAAGGAAATAGCCTACCAGAAAATGTTCAGAGATTACCAGAGATTGATTAAGGATTCAAACGAAGAACTGCAATTGAAAGATCAGGAGCTTTCCAGGGAACTTATCCCTGAAATAATCAAGGTCGTGAACACCATTGGTAAAAAAGAAAAGTACACCCTCATACTGGATGTGAATAGTCAGGGTGTCGCCTTTAGCTCCAAGGAAAGTGACATAACTGACCAGATAATAAAGGAATTTAACAAGACTTACAAGGCTAAGAAGTAATTTTCAAGGCACTAGGAAAGAAGAAAATGCTGTTGGGTGGCATTTCACATGCCACCCAAAACAGTCGGGTACAAAACCCGACCCTACAATTTCAGGATCCTATTTCTACGTTTTTCAAAGGCCCCACTGAATAAGCGGAAGTGATTTAATGAAAAAGAAGCTGAGTGAAATTGCGGAATTTTTAAATGGTACGGTTGTTGGAGATGAAAACATCTTCATTCATGGCATCAAGGGTATAGATGAAGCCAATGAAGGTGAGCTTACCTTCATTGCTAACCCGCAATATCAAAAAAAGCTTAAAACAACCAATGCCTCCGCAGTGCTGGTTTCTCCCAAAATAAAGAACTCAAACAAAAACCTCGTTGTCGTCAAGGACCCTTACGCAGCCCTGGCTAAAATCCTTAATCTCTTTTATCCTGAGCAGCAGG
>JAUVKS010000122.1 GCA_030596145.1 Pseudomonadota bacterium
TCTGCGATATCGGTCACATTCGGAGTCAGTTTAACTATCACGGGAAGATCGGTTACTCTCTTCACCTCCCTGGTAACTTCATACGCCATACCGGGATCAGCACCAAATGCAACACCACCCTTTTCTACATTCGGGCAGGAGATATTCACCTCAAGACCATGCACACCCTCCACGTCGTTCAATATCTCCGCAATCTTCCTGTACTCGGAGGCCGTCTCTCCAAAGATATTGACTATAACTGGAACGTCAAACTTCTTCAGGAAGGGGATTTTGTCATCGATAAAAGACTGTACCCCCACATTTTCAAGTCCAATGGAGTTGAGCATTCCACACGGCGTTTCCATAGTCCTTTGAGGGGGATTACCAGCTCTTTGCTCAAGAGAAATTCCCTTGACAATCAGAGCTCCCAACCGGTTGAGATCGATATAGTGAGAATACTCTTCACCGTAACCGAAAGTTCCTGAAGCGGTCATGACGGGATTCTTGAGGACCAGTCCACCGATATCAACCTGCAGTTTTGGATTACGAAGTTTTTTCACGTTCTTTCTCGCTTCATTCCCAGTCTATTTCCCTTATATCAAAAACGGGACCATCTTTACAGACCCTCTTATACTCAGACTTTATGCTAATGGCGCATCCAAGACAGGCACCAACGCCACAGGCCATGCGCTCTTCAACCGATACCTGACAGGGAATAGATTGATCTTTCAGGATATCCGCCAACCCTTTCAGCATGGCAGGGGGACCACAGGCGTAAATGATTGAGTCGCTATAGCTATAAGAGTTTAAGTCGTCTTTGAACAGATCCGTGACAAGACCATGATATCCCCTGCTGCCATCATCAGTACTTATCTTAACATCGGAACATATCTCCTCCATCTTGTCCAGACCTATGAGGAGATTTGCACTCTGTGCACCTGCATAACAGATTGTCTTCAGAGGTTTGTCAGCGGCACACCTCCTGTAATGCCCACCAAGGAAGGAAATAGGCGCTATACCGATACCCCCTGCAACCAGAATGACACAACTACGATCGGGGAAAATATCAAATCCTCGGCCCAGTGGGCCCAAGACATACATTTCTTCATCCGGTTTTAGCCTGGAGATTACGTGCGTCCCCTTCCCCACAACCCTGTACAGAAACTCAACAGTAAACCCGCCATCATCCTGATAAATGGAGTAAATACTAAACGGTCTCCCCAAAAAAGGAAACTTTCTGCCCTTCACCCTTAACATAACAAACTGGCCTGGAGAAGCTTCTTTAAACGGTGGTTCAGTAGAACTAACTTTCAAAGACATCAAAAAATGATCTTTAACAATTTCCCGGTTGAAAATGATTTTTCCGGACATCATTGAATTTATATGAAGCATGTTGTTCACTAAATACCCTTCTGATCAGAGGTTCTCCTCAGATCCACCCACATAATAAGGGCATCTTCCTTAGTATCAGAATAATAGAGGGGTCTCACCCCCTTTACCTCAAAACCGAACTTCTCGTATAATTTCCTGGCAGCAGTATTATTTCTGCGTACTTCCAAGGTTGCATGAACCGCCTCCTGATGGCATGAAATCTCTATCATCTCTGCTATCAGTTTCGAGGCTATTCCCCGCATCCTGAAATCTTCCCGTATAGCTATATCCCTTATATGGACTTCATCAACAACTATCAAAAAATTGATGTATCCTACAACTTTCCGACCATTTTCCCCTTCTGTCTTTGCTACCAGATTATGGGCCGCTGGTAAGCACAATTCGAGCCTGAACATCTTATCAGACCACGGTGTTACAAAGGAACTACGTTCAATAACCATAACATCATCAAGATCATCGACCGTCATTTCCGTTATCTTGACGTCTACCGCCTTTTTATCTTTAGAAACCATACTCGATTTAAAATGCATAGTCCCCTCGGGCGGGATAAAACTTGTCCCCGACTTCGATCGGGGACCACCCCTCCACGCTTTGTGCCTTGGTGTCTTGGTGGATACCTAAACGGTTACAAAAATTCGAAAGCAAATGCTACTATTAGAAAAACGCCGCAGAATACTGGGAGCGTGCCCCGCAATTTTACTGTATTGAGAGCCACAGCAACACCCAAGAGCGGAAGGAAAAAATATGTGTAAGTAAGAGCTCTTAACCCTTTTGGGGGAATTAGCGGAAAGACATATGCAAGTATCATCACACCGAAGACTAAAACAACAAAAATAAAGGGAACAGTGCAGAATAATGTTTTAAACAGTCCCCAAACATGCTTACGTGAAATTCCCTTGATATTACCTACCCTTGCATCTTCTACAGCCTTTTGGGACAGCTTGTCATTCGACTTCATGATCCAGATATCAATCTTCTGACCCAGGATGGCGAAAGGAATAAACAAGAGAATAGAAAAGGTTATCAGTTCAGGAGAGAGGTGCCCCAATTCCTTCCCCGCCAGTATCGAGCCAGCAGCAATAAGAACAGCAGCTATAGAATCGTTCGGAGGGACATAGACCCCAACAGGCAATTTATTAATCCACAGCAGTTCTATTAAGGCACCTGAAATCAGACCTGTGTACGGATCTCTTAAGACAAATCCAATGATGGGACCGGCTACTACAGGCCTGGAAAGCATAGCCTGTATGAAAACCCTGTCCAAGCATATTATGCCTCCCACAACTGCTACTATAATCGCCTTAAAAAACATAAAAACACATTGCTGGCACATTCCCCATCCGCCTAAGGCGGACTATAGGTAGTTTCAATTCAATCTTAAAAACGATGCAGATGGGGGTTTTTACGGAAGCATATGTTCTTCAATAAGATCACGGAAATCGACGGGTTTGTCTCCCGGAACACATCTAAACTCTACATTGACCCCCGAATCTATGAGAAATTGCAAGCCTTCTATATCACTCTCACACAAATACACTGTTGGTGTACAGCATTTTCTGCCTTCCTCGCTGTGCACGTTACCTATGTTCAGCTTTTCAAATCTAAAACCAAACTTGTACGCTTTTAAGGCATCGCGGACATCACAAAAGAGAACTATTGTCTTCCCCCCGTTCTTCTCATTGTAAGAATGATTTTTAGAAAATTCCTCTACGCTATTCACCACTACTTCAATATCACTCGGAACGGCCATCTTTATTACCGACTCTCTAAAGAAGTCGGTCGCCACATCATCATCCGCAACCACTATACATGATGCCTTGATGAAGGGAATCCATGCTTCCAATATCTGACCATGAATAAGTCTGTTATCAACTCTTACAAGTGAGACATCCATAGAACGACCATTAGACTCATTTACTGTCAACTTTTTTGTTCAAAATTTCACCAGCGAGGGATATGTTCCGCCTCCCATAGTCCTTGATAGTATAAGCTAAGTCAGTCAAATCCTTTTCTTCCCTGATGTCAGGAAGTTTAAGCAACATGGGAAGATTTACACCGGTAACTACCTCCAGCTTCCCTTCCTTCAAAAAAGATAATGAAAGGTTTGAAGGAGTACCTCCAAAAAGGTCCGTCATAATTAAGACACCCTTACCTTTATCCACCTTCTTTATGCCAGCGGTAATTTCTTTCTTTAATTCCTCGACTCCCTTTGTCGGATCCACTGAAATAGCAAGAATGCTGCCCAGCCTTCCCTTTATCAATTCAGCAGACCGTATCAACTCATATCCAAGATTGCCATGAGTTATCACCAGTACACCTACCATCATATTCCATCCCTAAATCAACTTTTACCGCAGTACGCTAAATGATTGCCCTCTGATTGTCAAGAGTTTATCATAGCAATGTTACACCGCAAGCAACCATTTCACGCTTGACATACATCTATCATTCATCATAAGAAAAATGGTGGATTCGCTTTGCTTAATCCACCCTATGAAAGACTAAAAGTTTGAATCTCAAATTTTTCCTTGCTAAAGGAATTATCATGACAGTAAAAATTAAAATAACCTGTCCCAACTGCGGAGGAGAAATTGAATCCTATAGAAATCCCTTGCCAACCATTGACATAATAATTGAACTGGAAGACGGTAGAATCATTCTTATTAAAAGAAAAAATCCGCCCATCGGGTGGGCAATTCCCGGAGGCTTTGTGGATTACGGAGAGTCTCTCGAGGAAGCAGCAATAAGGGAAGCAAAAGAGGAAACATCCCTGGACGTCATCCTACTAGAGCAGATGCACACCTACTCGAAACCGGACAGGGATCCCCGCCAGCACACCATCTCCACCATTTTCATAGCCAAGGGAAGTGGAACGCCTGTTGCCGCAGATGACGCCGCCGAAATCGGAGTATTCATTGAAGATAATCTTCCACATCCGCTTATGTTTGATCATGAACAGATATTAACAGATTATTTCAAAAAGAAAAAACGTAATAATAGGTAGACTTTCAAAATTCAACAAGTTTGATTTTATGCACACATCTATTAATTCCAAAGGAGACACATGAATCAGGAAAATCAAAAAAAGGATGAAACAAGCGCGGGAAAAAGCTTTGCAGAACTTTTCGAAGAGCAGGATTTTGTAGCCGATAGCTGGTTGCAGCCGGGACAGAAAGTGGAGGCAGTCATCGTCAAGATCACTAAGGAGTGGATCTTTCTTGACTTGGGTGGCAAGAGCGAGGGCTATCTGGATAGAAAGGAGTTGCTTGATGATGATGGCAACCTCACCGTACAGGAAGGTAATACTATACAAGCCTATTTCCTGTCGGCACGTAACAATGAGCAGCTTTTCACCACAAAGATAGGCAAAGGTTCCACCGGGCAAGCCCACTTGGAAGAGGCCTACCAGAATGGTATCCCGGTGGAAGGCATTGTTGAAAAAGAAATCAAGGGTGGTTTTGAAGTCAAGATAGCGGGCAGTATTCTGGGTTTTTGCCCTTATTCTCAAATGGGATTACGGCGAGTTGAAAATCCGGATGAATACGTGGGGCAACGCCTGACGTTCACTATTACTGAATACGGCGAGAAGGGACGTAATATCATCCTGTCCAACAGAGCAGTTTTGGAAGAGGAACTCCAACAGCAAAAGGAAGCTCTGAAGGAATCATTGCGGGAAGGAATGAGGGTTAAGGGAGCTATTACTTCAATCAAGGATTTTGGGGCATTTTTAGACATCGGCATAATTGAAGGACTACTCCCCATCTCTGAGATCAGTTGGGGGCGAGTGGAAGATATCAACGAATTGCTGACCGTAGGCCAGGAACTGGAGGTTGTGGTGATGGCTCTGGATTGGGAGAAAAACCGTTTTTCCTTTAGCCTGAAAGAAACCCTGCCCGATCCATGGGAAACCGTTGAAGAAAAATTTCCGGAAGGATCTTGCCACACTGGGAAGGCAGCGCGCGTGACAAATTTTGGTGCTTTTATTACTCTGGAAGCAGGGATAGACGGCCTCATCCATATCTCCAAATTAGGAAAGGGTAAGAGAATTAATCATCCCTCGGATGTGATAAAGAAAGGTCAAACCTTAGAGGTGCGAATTGAGACTGTGGACAAGGAAAATAAACGTCTATCTCTGTCATTGGCCAGAGCTGATCAGAAGGAAGAAGAAAAAGATAGGGTAGGAGATTATCGGCAATACGTAGAAAAAACGCCCAAGTCTTTGGGAACACTGGAAGATATGTTGAAGGGAAAACTTGCCGACAAATCAAAAGAGTAATCGACACAAAAACCCTGCAAGTCGGGTCAAGCAAAAATCACTCCTGCAAAGAACCCATCAATGGAACGACAACTGTGAAATTTATCATTTTTCGATTTTTTTGTCATTTGAGATTAGGACTTGTTTCGAATTTACCAAACTAAAGTCTTCACCTGAAAGTAAGAGTTTTCCTCCAAATTCACGATGGAAACAGTAAAATATCACCATGGAACCTGACCACCTATATCTCACATCCACCAGCAGGCTCGCCCGCAGGCTTCGCCACCGATTCCGTATGGAGTGCATACAAAAAGGGATGCAGGGATGGAAGCTTTTAAACGCAATGAGCCTTAACTCCTGGCTTGCCCGGGTGTGGTCGGAATCATGGCCTGAGAAGATACCTGCACCGGAACTTTACAGAATAAACCTCTGGAAACAATTAGCAGACAAAACTCCGCCACCCGTTCCTCTTGATAAAGACATCAGTCTTTACAGCCTACTTGACGAAAACTACAGTATCATGATCCGGCATAAAATAAACCCCTGCTCCGGCTCACCCTCTACACCGCTTGTTGAATGGCGAAGAACGATCAGCAAA
>JAUVKS010000156.1 GCA_030596145.1 Pseudomonadota bacterium
ATGAGAAGAACATCGGGGGGTACCGGGAAAAAACTTGATTCTGCAAAGGCAAGCAAAAAAAGCGCCCATGAACCATATGGAGTCTCGGCCCAGTGAAGAACCCAATCATATAATTTTCTTAATTTCCCCACCCATACTCCCCGACAAGATTAACAAAGCGGCATCCGCCAAGGTTTTCTTTTTTTATATCTTCTACGTCTTCCGACAGACGGGTCAGCTTTAATAGTGCCTGTGAATGGAGACTCCCGACAGGGATAACAAGTCTTCCTCCTACGGCCAATTGCTCCAGATACGGTTTTGGAACATCGGGAGCGCCCGCCGTAACGATGATCACATCGAATGGGGATTCTTCCCTCCACCCGTATGTACCATCCCCCACTCTGATCAGTACATTAAAACAACCTATCGAATCCAATACCATCCTTGCCTTACTGGCAAGAGAAGCTATCCTTTCTATGGAAAATACCCTGTCGGCAAGTTTAGACAATATGGCACTCTGATATCCGCAACCCGTTCCAATCTCAAGGACATTCTCATCCCCCTTTAATTCCAGCGCCTCCGTCATAAGGGCAACTATGTAAGGCTGGGATATTGTCTGTCTTTCCCCTATGGGAAGTGGGTTGTCACTATAAGCCTGATCTGTCAATCCTTCATCCACAAAGAGATGTCTGGGTATCACCTCCATCACCCTTAATACCCGTTCATCCATGACACCTCTTGAACGTATCTGAGAATCAACCATATTAATTCTCTGTTTTTTATACTTGTCCATTACGGTCCCTACATAAACACTTACTGCAATAAATGCTTCTTCCTTGGAGGAATTTTGTATATTTCTTCAACTTGCTTATGCCTGCGAAAGCCCACAGCTTCTCTGATCACAATAAGATAATAATATCTAAGTTTGGCATACTCCCTTGCCCTATTGTATCTGTCTACCTCCCTGTTAATCTCACCGACTATCTCTTCTTCCAGATTGTCCTGGACTCTAACAGACTCTAATCCTGAATCAATCCTTTCCTCCATTCCTTGCAGCTCACGAAGGGCAGCAGACAGACTCTCACCAGCACGACCAAGAGCTTCTGCTCTCTCCTTTAGTATCTCTTCCTGTGTCTTTTCAAATCCATTTTTCAGCATATCAAACACTTCTATTTATTAGATTACTATGCTTGCATCCTTATCATTACAAAAGTTAATGCCATCTATCATTTAACCGTCGCGTTTTCAACATATAAAGTTTAATGGGGATCCCGTAATATTCTATATGATTCGGGGTGAACGGGAGATAAAACACACAAGAAGTCTCACCGGGGAGGAATTTGATGAATTTCCCACTGAAAATTGAAAATGGCGTGAAATTAAACTATATCCTAAAGACCGAACTGTTGAGCTACATATTCCGGCACATCGACCGTACCCATGATAACCGGCTGCTGATGACAGTCCGATCCGCCTGTTACTATTAATCCTTCCCTTCTTGCGAAGGACAAATATGATTCTCTTGTTACCCTGTCATGTCTGTGATGCCAGCATTCTATACCGTCTATGAAATGAATCATGACCTCCTTAATGATCCTTAGCTGTTCTTCGATAGAAGATGTGAAAGAGACCAGAGATGTTCCATTCGGATCACCCGGATGGGCCAGCACGAGTTTCCCCCCCGCGCCCCTTATTAATCCCGAAGCTTCTTCCAGACTCATCGGCATCTTGGGCACATCGCATTTTACCAAGTATCTATCAAAGGCCTCCTGCCTGCCAGAAACAATGCCCATCTTAATCATGTAGTTCGCTATATGGGGCCGCCCAAATGATCCGTCGACACTTGCCCGAATCTCTTCCATGTCCCTGCTCGTAAATTCTCTAAGGTTTCCCTTTCGAAATTCCCTGTTGATGTTTTCGAGTATTTTCTCCGCCCGTTTCTGCCTGAACTCACGTACCGCGTGGAGTTTTTTCACCAGTGGTTTATAATTGGCATCATATCCGTAGCCGAGAAAATCAAGGGATACCCCTTTTCCATCTTTATATGCAGGGTGTGTAAGTGTGACATTTAGTTCAACACCGGTCAAGTAACGAATACCGTACTCCGCGGCCAGAGCCTTTGCTTCATCCTGACTGTATATGGAATCATGATCGGTAATAGAAATTACGTCGATATTTCTTCTGTTGGCCTCCGCAAATATCTTCTCCAAAGACCACTTGCCGTCAGATCCGTTTTTCGAATGAATATGGAGATCAATCTTCATTGGTTATATACCCATACGCGAGGTTATAGTATTTCCTTGTCATCAAGCAAAAAGGATGGAGACTACTCAGGTATGTAGGGGCGTATAGAGCAATACGCCCGTACCCAAGGCACAAAGTGTGTAGGTTGGGTTGAGGCACGAAACCCAACTATAAAACTGACAACCGTGAACGGTTACAGTACACCTTATAGAAAAGAAGCTCTTCTTTCAATGCTAAATCTCCTGAAGACTAAACACCTGTTTTATTGCTTTCGTACTTTCGTGTTTTCGTGATATGTTTTTACAAAGCATTGGTTATAGAAAGGAGAAAATAGGTTATGGCAGCAGAGGTAAAAATAAACGAATCCATATTATCCCTCGTTGAGGGAGATATAACAAACGAGAACACGGACGCCATTGTAAATGCCGCCAATGCAAGGCTCGCCGGGGGCGCCGGTGTGGATGGCGCAATACACAGAATGGGCGGCCCAGCCATCATGAAGGAATGCCGGAAAATCGGAGGCTGTCCGACAGGCCAGGCAGTTATTACCACCGGAGGAAATCTCAAGGCAAAATACGTGATCCACACGGTAGGCCCCGTATACAAAGACGGAACAAAGGGTGAGGCAAAACTGCTGAAGAGTGCGCATCTGGAAAGCCTCAAACTCGCCTCATCAAGAGGATTGAAAAGCATCTCGTTCCCCGCTATCAGCACAGGTGTCTACGGCTATCCTGTTAACGAAGCGGCCAATATCGCCCTTAAAACGGTCATAGATTACCTTCAAGAACACACGGATATAGAACTTGTCCGCTTTGTGCTCTTCGGCAACGAAACATATGATATCTTTTCAGAAGAATTGAGAAAGCTGATATAAATTTGGGGCGTTTCCCCATTGACACACAAGTGTCAATATCATATATTCCATTACCGTTTAAGAGTGTTGCATACTGTTTGAGTTCGAAGAGTGCGTTTTGGATTGTAGAGTCGGGTTTTACACCTGACCGCAAACGGTGGCCCGCCTGAGGCGGACCACCCTACAGAATTGTGAAGCTCCCCGGTAAGGAAAATATCTTTCGTAGAAAAATTATATTTTGAAAGGTTTTCGATAAGGAGTATTGATATGCAGATTTTTGTCTCCGGTTCTCTGGCCTATGATCGCATAATGGATTTTCCAGGAAAGTTTGTTGATCATATCATGCCGGATAAACTTCACATTCTCAATGTTTGCTTTATGGTCAACGGGCTCAAGGAAAATTTCGGCGGCACAGCTGGTAACATCGCATACAGCCTGGCCCTTTTGGGAGAAACGCCTTTGATTCTGGCTACGGCAGGTACGGACTTTGACCGGTATGAAGACTGGCTGAGCAAACAAGGTCTTCCCCTGAACGGAATCAAGCGTATTGAAAAAGAATTGACTGCAGGGGCATATATAACCACCGACATGTCGGATAACCAGATCACAGGGTTCAATCCGGGAGCCATGAAGCACCCATCCCTCTTCCAGTTTGACGGGCTTAACCCTGATAAGACCATCGCCATCGTGGCACCCGGCAGCCTCGAAGATATGCTTGCCTACAGCCGTACTTACAGGAAACACCAGATTCCATACATCTTTGACCCGGGCCAGTCCATACCGGCTTTCACGGGAGACCAGCTTGCCGAAATGACTACAGGCTCGGATATTTTTATTTCCAATGACTACGAACTGGAAATGATTATGCAGGCAACCAGGCTGGACAAAAACAGTTTACTGGAACGGACCAAGGCCGTCATTACCACGCTTGGAGAAAACGGCTCTCTGGTTGCTACGCGCTATCAGGAAACGACTATCCCAGCGGCTACTCCGGCCAGAGTGTATGACCCAACAGGGGCTGGAGATGCCTATCGGGCCGGTCTCATCAAGGGACTGATCATTAGAAAAGACCTGAAAGACGCCGCGAGAATGGGGTCAACATGTGCCAGCTATGCAGTAGAGCATTACGGCACCCAGGAACATCAATTCACCGAGACGGAATTCTGGAATCGGTATCGGGACAATTTCGCTTGAGACACGAAGTGATATCAAATATCAAAATGCAAAATTTAAAAGTAAAACGATTTTTAATTTTGATATTTGACAAGTCCGTAAAAAGTCTGTCATTCCCGCCCCCGACAAGGACATTCGAGGGCAGGCTGCGGCGGGAATCCACCAACGGCTAAGCAGTTGAAAAGACTGGATTCCCGTTTTCACGGGAATGATAAAATTGTGTACATTTCGACTTTTTGCGAGTCCATCAATTTTGATATTTGATATTTTCCCCTACATCTCCACCTTCCGTGTCACATCCCTCTTGATAATATCAATCGCATCCATAAGAACGGGGAATACATTCTCCCTGAAATCACCGGCTACCACGACAAGCATGATATCATCCCCGGCAAGGAGCGTGCCCTCATTTACCTCAGCAAGCACCTCTATTATTCCCGGTTGTTTCTTCATCTCCGCCACTATCTCCGCCAGTCTTTCCCTGTCTGCCTTAACCTCAAGACGGGAAACAGGGTTCCCATCCCTCGACGTCTCTCTCACCACACCGTTGTGACACAGTATCATTCCTGCCTTATGATATTCGGGATGTCCCTTTATCTTACTAATCATATCCAATAAATTCATGCTGTCCTCCTAACCCGGATAAACCGAAATCCGTAAAACGTAGATCTTTATTCAATTGACTAAAAAAAATAATTGTGAAAGAAAAAAGTATGTATCCAAAACGAACGCGCCAAAAAAATCTCCAGAAACTTGGTGATGTTCTGCAAAAAACCCTGAAAAGATTTAACATCTCCGGGAATTCGATTGACAGGAATATATGGGATGCATGGAACAAAGCGAT
>JAUVKS010000172.1 GCA_030596145.1 Pseudomonadota bacterium
TTTATCCCTGTGGTGAGGGTGCCGGTTTTGCGGGAGGTATCATGAGTTCCGCTCTTGATGGGATAAGGGTGGCGGAAAGTATATCGGGAGCTTTGGAAATATAACTCTTCGATGCTCAAAACATTTTTTCGACAATTCTAAATCTCGCTCCACTGCAAATCCAAAACTCACTCTTCGAGCTCAAACAGGTTGGATTTACGGCCGTTCCACTGCGATTGAATTGTTACCGAAAAAATCTTAATTCGCTCTCAAAATCATATTTCCAAAACACTAGGCAGTTTTGGAGTGGTTATGCTAAGTTCTCACATCCTCGCATCAATAATAATATCGTCCCCTTTTCTGAAAACCTTTATTAACGATAGATTGATCGAATCATCCATTCTTTTAATTCCTAAATCACCCACTGCATCAATTCCTTTTCCCGTTATCTTTGGGGCTGTAATTATTACAAGTCTGTCCGCCATCTTTTCTTTTAAAAAGGAGGTGATGATTTCGGAGCCTCCTTCCACAAGGATAGAGGATACCTTTTTCTTTCCCAGTTCGATCAGGAGTTTTTTTAGATCAACACGGCCCTTGTCGTCCGCATCGATGATGAGCACTTCTATTCCTGCATCTGTCAGTTGAGGCAATCTTTTCTTGCTGTGACGGTGGGTAGTTGCGATGATTGTTTTTGCCCTTTCCTGGTTTTTAAAAATGGGTGCATTTGCCGGTATGCGAAGTGTGGAGTCGACGACAATTCTGACAGGATTTTTACCCCTTACGTGACGTACTGTAAGTTCAGGATCATCCTTGAGGACAGTTCCCGCGCCGACCATGATGCCATCGTGGAGGCTTCTAAGCTTGTGGGCGAATTTCAAGGAAGGTTCCGAGCTGATCCATCTTGAATGGCCGGTTGAAGTGGCGATTCTTCCGTCGATGGTCTGGGCAAATTTGAGCGTAATGAATGGGGTTTTCGTCTGGATGAATTTGAAAAATATCTCATTGATTTTCCTGCATTCTTCTTCAAGTATCCCAACCTCTGTTTCTATTCCATGACGCTTGAGTATTTCTATTCCCCTGCCGGAAACCAGCGGGCTGGGGTCAGCGGTTCCGATGACCACCCTTTTGGGTTTTACCTCGACAATTCTATCGGCACATGGGGGGGTCTTGCCGTAATGGCTGCATGGTTCCAGTGTCACATAGAGGGTTGCACCTCCAATGGCTTCCGAAGCTTTGTTTATGGCATTGATTTCGGCATGGTTTCCCCCGAATTCCCTATGGTATCCTTCGCTGATGATCCTGCCTTCCTTTACGATGACCGCACCCACCATCGGGTTGGGGCTTACACGGCCTTCCCCCTTACTGGCGAGTTTGAGCGCTCTTTTCATGTAGAATTCGTCCGTCACTATCCAATCTCTTCCTTTTCGTGTGGTGTCTATCCATCAAAATATCAGAGCTGTGCCTTCGAATCAACAATAAATGCTGCAAAGACGAATATCAGACAATTATTGTTGATGCATTCGTAAAAAGTCTGTCATTCCCGCGTAGGCGAGAATCCATAGAGGGCTAAGCACTTGAAAAGACTGGATTCCCGTTTTCACGGGAATGACAAAATTGTGCATATTTCAACTTTTTACGAGACTGTCATTGTTAAGGAATGAAGAAATATGTTATAAGAACAGAAGCTCAGTGAATAGCGAAAGGAGAATGTAATGAAAGGAGTTGTTTTGGCTGGTGGTCTGGGGAGCAGGATGTATCCCCTGACAAAAGTTACGAACAAGCATCTGCTTCCCGTTTACAGGGAACCTATGATTTATTATCCGATCAGGACTCTGGTCAACGCCGGTATAGACGAGATATTGATAGTTACCGGTGGGAATAATGCCGGTGATTTTCTCATGCTCTTGGGAAATGGCAAGGAGTTTGGTCTCAGGCATATAGATTATACATACCAGGAAGGCGAGGGGGGAATAGCGGCGGCCCTCAGTCTCGCGGAATTCTTCGCGGATAAGGGAAAGATCGTCGTTGTTCTCGGTGATAATATTATTGAGAAGAACATCAAGCAAGCGGTTGAGGCCTTTGAAAAGCAGGAGGAGGGTGCCAGAATACTGCTGAAAGAGGTTCCTGATCCCCAGCGGTTTGGGGTTCCCACATTAGACGGGGACAGGGTTATTGGCATTGAGGAAAAACCATCTGTTCCAAAGTCTTCATATGCCGTTATCGGTATTTATATGTATGACAGCAGGGTCTTCGATTTTATAAAGACGTTGAAACCGTCGGAGAGGGGAGAACTGGAGATTACAGATGTCAATAATTTTTATATCAGAGAAGGGAAAATGGAGTGGGATGTTCTTGATGGTTGGTGGAGTGATGCCGGGACATTCGAATCTCTTCGATACGCAGGGAATATGGTGGCAGAAACGGGGGCAAACAAGATATGATTGAAGGTGTAGTGGTCAAGAAATTGAAGGTGATACCGGATGAGCGGGGACGGTTGATGGAAATATTCCGCCGGGATGATGAGATGTTCAAGGAATTCGGCCAGGTGTATATGACAACCGCCTATCCGGGTGTGGTGAAGGGGTGGCATTATCATAAAAAGCAGTATGACAACATGGCGGTAATCAAGGGTATGATGAAGATTGTACTCTACGATAGCCGTGAGGATTCCAGCACTTATGGTGAAGTTAACGAGTTCTTTGCCGGGGAGCACAATCCTGTTCTTGTTCATATTCCGCCCTATGTATATCATGGCTTTAAATGTATTTCTGATGAGGAAGCCATTGTGGTCAACACTCCCACAAAGGTTTACAATTACGACGAGCCGGATGAATTCAGGGCAGATCCCCACGATAATGATATTCCATACGATTGGAGCAGGAAAGACGGGTAGGTGTTATTGCTGAAGGCTATGGTTTGATTGTCTTTCAAAAGACAAGAGGCGAATTATGAAGCCTGAGATATTTTTAAAAGGAGTTCACTTATTTCAGTCTCTTAACCCCGAGGATTGTGAACGTCTTGCTGCTTCACTGAGACGCCGATCTTTGAAGAAGGGGGAGGTCCTTTTCCGTAAAGGGGACGAGGGGAACTCGCTTTACATAGTGAGAAAAGGAGGTATCAAGATAGTCCTCCCGTCCGAGTTGGGGGATGAGGCTGTCCTGGCAATCCTTTCTGAGGGAGATTTTTTCGGCGAAATGGCCCTCTTGGACGGGATGCCGCGTTCTGCGGATGCTGTGGCACTCGATCCATCCGAGTTGCTTGCTCTCAGTCGAAGTGACTTTCTCGCATTTCTGCGGGACAATGAGGAAGCGGTGCAGTCGATCCTTTCCTGCCTTTCGATGCGTCTACGCAAGACAGATGATCTTTTGGAAGATGCATATTTTCTCAACATATCTGTCAGGCTTGCTAAAAGGCTTGTTGATTTGGCCAAAACATACGGTTACCGTGAGGGAGATACCATTAAGATAGACTTGCGTCTGACCCAGAAGGATCTTGCCAGCATGGTTGGTGCTACCAGAGAAAGTATTAACAAGGAACTTAGAGTATTGCGTGAAATGGGGCTGGTCAGCACTGCAGGGAACGCTATACGGATCCTGGACTTGGCACGTCTTGAGAGACGTGCTGGTTCATAAGTATTATGTGACATTTTTCACACCAAAAGAGTGAAGCACTTCATTGTTTTTATTCCTGATCTATTATACAAATCACATAGTTATTCTACTTTTTTCTTCGTTAATCTAACTTGTGGAGTTAGTTGTACGCTCATTCATTTTTCTCCTCCTGATTGAGGGTGCGACTAACAACTTTTTACCTTAAATATTGGAACGTTATGTTATGGATAAGGAAGTTCAAGCATCATCATTTCCAGTTGTAGAAGATATTATTGGCGAAAAACTCGAGGATATGGTCACCCTACTCTGTTCGAATGGTACAGAAAAGAGTAGATTACATGAAGAGGTAATATCAATAGTTGAGAGAAGCTTGATCAAGATAGCCCTGAAACGTTCTAATAATGTGAAGACCACTGCTGCGGATTTTCTCGGAATAAATAGAAATACTCTTCATAAGAAGGTGGATAAATTTGGAATAAACTGTCAAAAGTGATATAATCCCCTGATTTTAATTATTGTGAGAGGTGACATTTTTGACAGGATATCTTGTAAGTATCTTTTCTGTAGTTTTTGGCGCTTTTGTTGGGAGTTTTTTGAATGTATGCGTCTATCGAATTTCTGAGGGAAAATCTATTGTGCTTCCTCGTTCTTTCTGTCCAAACTGTCAGCATCCCATCAGGCCCTATGATAATATACCGATTGTAAGCTATCTTGTTTTAAGAGGGAGGTGCAGGGATTGTCATGAAAGGATATCGCTTCGCTATCCGGTGGTTGAGCTGATAACTGCTGTTCTGTCGTTGTTTCTGTTCTGGAAATACGGTTTTTCTCTTCAATACTTTTTTTCTTTTGTATTCACCGGCGCTCTGATCATTATAACTTTTATAGACCTGGAGCATCTGATTATTCCGGATATAATTACT
>JAUVKS010000225.1 GCA_030596145.1 Pseudomonadota bacterium
AAGGAGATTTAAATATGAGTGATGTAGTAATTGTCAGTGGAGCGAGGACTGCCGTCGGCAACTTCGGCGGTTCGTTGAAAGATGTAAAATGTGTTGATATCGGCGCCCTTGTAATCAAGGAAGCAATTAAGAGGGCGGGGCTTCGACCCACCATCAGTGATTTTATCAAATCATGTCGTTCGGATATCTTCGGCGACTTCGACAAAACCGAAATCAACGAAAAGTACTATGATTACGATGAGTCACTTAACCCGGTTTTTTTCGATGAATGCATCATGGGAAATGTTATCTCAGCGGCTCAGGGGCAGAATCCCGGCCGGCAGGCAGCGATTTACGCCGGTCTACCTGAAGAAACCGGGGGGATTACGGTAAACAAGGTTTGCGCCTCGGGTATGAAGGCCATTACCCTCGCCGCACAGGTCATTAAATCAGGTGAGGCGGATATTATGGTAGCCGGCGGCATGGAAAACATGAGTATCGTTCCTTATTCTCTGCCCAATGCCCGCTGGGGATACCGCATGAACATGCCCTACGGTCAGATTATAGATACCATGGTTCATGATGGTCTCTATGAGATATTTCATGGATATCATATGGGGATGACCGCGGAAAATATAGCGGAGAAATATGGAATTTCCAGAGAGGAACAGGATGAACTGGGAGTCATGAGCCATCAGAGGGCAAGGGCGGCTATCGCCAGCGGCGCAGTCGCCGACGAGATAGTGCCGGTCGTCATGCCTCAGCGTAAAGGTGATCCGAAGATATTTGAAGTGGATGAGCGGCCGATGGACACCACACTGGAAAAAATGGCCAAACTGCGTCCGGCCTTTAAGAAGGACGGTTCAGTAACCGCCGGAAACGCCTCGGGTATTAACGATGGCGCCGCAGCCGTGGTGGTCATGAGCGCTGAAAAAGCTAAAGAACTCGGTCTGGAACCCCTGGCAAAGATAAAGGGATATGCCTTTGGTGGTGTCGATACCGGCTACATGGGGCTTGGACCTATTCCGGCGACCAGGAGGGTTCTGAAGTCACTTGGCCTGACGATGAAAGACATCGATTATACAGAATTGAACGAGGCGTTTGCCTGCCAGGCCATAGCCTGCATCAGAGAACTGGACATCGATCTCGACAAATCCAATTTGAACGGCAGCGGAATCTCAATCGGTCATCCGGTGGGATGCACCGGGGCCAGGATAACTTACTCCCTGGCCATGGAGATGAAAAAGAAGGATTATAACCTCGGCCTGGCCACGCTTTGCATCGGTGGCGGACAGGGTATGGCCATCGTCCTGGAAAAATAAATAGTGTAAAATCCCCCTAATTCCCCCTTTAGAAAAGGGGGGCAGGGGGGATTTCAATCAATCAAAATACCTTATGAAGGAGGGAAAAGTAATGGAAGTTAAAACATTCGGTGTAGTGGGAGCCGGCCAGATGGGAAATGGGATTGCCCAGGTTGCGGCCCATCCCGGCGGACTCAATGTGATTATGAATGACATCGCGGATGAGTTCGTAGAGAGGGGGTTCAATACCATTTCAAAAAATCTTGACAGACTGGTTGCCAAGGAAAAGATCACGGCTGACAAGAAAGAAGAAATTCTGAGCCGGATCAAAAAAAGTACCAACCTTGAGGACATGAAGGATGCGGATTTTGTCGTGGAGGCAGCAATCGAGAGGGAAGACCTGAAACTCAACATATTCAGAACCCTGGATGATGTTTGCAAGCCCGGTGTAATCTTGGCCACAAACACCTCTTCCATCCCGATCACAAGAATCGCAGCCGCTACAAAGAGGCCGGAACTCGTCATCGGAATGCACTTCATGAACCCCGTTCCCGTAATGAGACTTATCGAGATCATCAGGGGACTGGCAACTTCACAGGAGACATACGACCTGACTGAAAGTCTTTCCAAGCAATTCGGGAAGACCCCTGTCGAGTGTAATGATTTCCCCGGCTTTATATCAAACAGGGTCCTTATGCCAATGATCAACGAAGCAGTTTATACCCTTTATGAAGGGGTCGGAACTCCGGAGGCTATTGACAATATTATGACCCTCGGCATGAATCATCCGATGGGTCCCCTGGCACTGGGCGACCTGATCGGTCTGGATACCTGTCTGGCAATCATGGAGGTCCTCTATGATGGATTTGGTGATTCCAAATACCGTCCATGCCCGCTTTTGAAGAAATATGTTGATGCCGGTTTCCTCGGCAGAAAATCGGGAAGAGGATTTTACGATTACAGTAAATAATAACCCCCTCCCCTAACCCCTCCCACCAGGGGAGGGGAAACTGAAATGTTTTTCTCACCCTTGAGTGGGGAGGTTCCCAACGTTCTCCCTCCCCCTTGAAGGGGGAGGACAGGATGGGGGTGGATCAATCAACAAAACGACTACAAAAAAGGAGGAACAGACAGATGGAATATAAAAATATCCTGTTCGACGTTGAGGATGGTGTCGCGACCATTACCTTTAACAGGCCAAAGGCGCTGAACGCAATGAACGGCGAAACTGTGATAGAGATCTTCGATGTGGCAACCCGGTGCAGAGATGATGACAGCATCAAGGCGATAATATTGACCG
>JAUVKS010000135.1 GCA_030596145.1 Pseudomonadota bacterium
TCCAGATAGATATTATCTTCCAGACCAACACGGACGTTACCGCCAAGAAGAAGGGACTGTGTACACATGGGGAATTGATCACGCCCTGCGACACAAACGGAAAATTCGAAATCTCCGATTAGCCGTTTTGCATAATTGACCAGGAACAACAGATTCTCCGAACCCGGAGTAATCCCGCCCAAGACACCCATGACAAACTGTATGTAAATGGGCTTCTCAATGGGATATCCCCTCTCAATCATAAAGGCCACATTGTTGATCATGGCGGAGTCGTAAACCTCAAATTCAGGCTTGGTCCCATTTTTACTGAATGTGACACTGAACTCTCTCATCGATTTGAAGGTATTCGGAAAGATAAAATCCTCACTCATGGCCAGATACTTTGGCTCCCAGTCAAACTTGAACTCCTTGAACTTATCCAGAGCATGGAAAAGGGCAAAGTTAATAGATCCTGCATTGAAAGACGCAAGCTCCGGCTTAAATCGGGTTACCGGTTCAACCCGTTGCTCCAGAGTCATACCCAACCCGCCACCGGTGGTTATACAAACGACAACATTGCATCTGCTCTTTATGCTATCCAGCATTTCCTCATAAAGCTCCATTTTCGAAACCGGCATGCCTGTTTCAGGATCTCGGGCGTGGATATGACAGACCGCCGCTCCCGCTTCATAACATCGAACCGCCTCGTCGGCGATCTGCTGAGGAGTATGCGGCACGTAGGGTGACATGGTGGGAGTATGAATGCTCCCGGTGAGCGCCGCCGTAATAACAGTTTTGCTTTTCATAAGTTGAGTTCTCCTTATCAATAGAGATATGGCAAGGGCATATCCGGTAACCAGGATCAGTACCATCTGCATGGTAAATTTCAAAAAAAAAGTTAATTAGTCAAGGGATAAAGCACGACAAAGGATAAATTGACTGATAAGGTTTCATATGCTATCAGTTCCGACGAAAAGAACTCCTACACAGGGGGAACAATGATCTTAGGAATCGATGTGGGTGGAACTCACACGGACGCAACTCTTATTGAAAACTTTGAGTTAAAGAGAAAGGCAAAGGTCCTCACAAACCGGGAAAACCTGATGGATTCACTCCTGGAGGTTACAGGTGAACTGTTTAAAAGTGAAAATCCTGATAACCTGAAAAGGGTTGTTCTCAGTACCACCATATCCACCAACGCCATCGTCCAGGGCAAGACCGAAAGGGTCGGTCTGATTCTGGCGAGCGGTCCAGGGCTCTCACCGGCTACACTCAAAATCAACGATGACACCCACTTCATCTCCGGTTATGTAAATCATCGGGGAATTGAAGCCGCGGGGATTGATCACGATGAAGTGTCCCGAATCTGCACCCACTTCAGGGAGGAAGGGATCGACCACGCGGGCATTGTGGGGAAATTTTCCACAAGAAATCCCGGCCAGGAAATAGAGATCAGAGACATCATCAATGACAACCTGAAACATGTATCACTTGGCCATCGAATGTCGGGCAACCTCAATTTTCCAAGGCGTATTGCGACAACATATCTCAATGCCGCCATCCATGATCTATACACCGCATTTGTAAGAGATATTCAGGATTTTGTAGGAAAAATGGGGGCAGATGTCCCGATTTATATCCTGAAGGCGGATGGAGGGACATTTGAAATCGACCAGTCTACTGAATATCCCGTCCAGACCATACTATCCGGACCCGCCGCCAGCATCATGGGTGTTTTAAGCCTGACCGACTGCCGGGAAGACGCGATCGCTCTCGATATAGGGGGCACAACCACCGATATTGCCATCTTTGCCGATGGAGTTCCCCTCTTAGAGCCACTGGGTGTAACCATCGAAGGCCACAAGACCATGATCAGGGGGTTGAGAACGAAATCCATAGGGATAGGCGGGGACAGCAGGGTCAAATATGAATCGAACGAAATTATTATAGGTCCCGAAAGGGATGGTCCCGCCGCCGCCTTCGGAGGCCCCTCCCCCACTCCGACGGACGCCATGATCGTCCTCGGTCTCACAAAAATCGGTGACAAAGATAAGGCAACGGCCGCCATAAACTCGATAGCGAAAGAGACGGGCTGCCCCGCTCATGAAGCCGCAAAAACAATCTTTGATCAGACCTGCCTGGAAATAGCCGTTTCAGTAAAAGAGATGCTTGAGGAAATCAACAACAGGCCCGTCTATACTGTCCATGAGATACTTGAAGGAAAGAAATTGACTCCCCAGATACTTCATGTGGTCGGCGGTCCCGCGGAACCGATGGCGGAGCATCTGGGAGAGTTATTAGGATGTCCGGCTCATATTCCCGGTCACGCGGAGGTGGCCAATGCAGTGGGGGCCGCCCTGGCCCGGACAACGGCCGAACTAACGCTTCTTGCCGACACCGAGCAGCAGACTCTGACGATTGTCGAAGAGGGTATACAGACCCAAATACCCAACGGTTTTTCCAGAGATGACGCACTCAATATCGGCAAAGAGAAACTGCGTGAGAGGGCGATCAAAATGGGGGCAAAAGAAGAGGATATTGCAGTAGAAGTAATCGAAGATCAGGAATTCAATATGGTAAGGGGATTCCACACAACCGGCAAAAATATAAGGGTAAAGGTTCAGGTAAAACCGGGGCTGATAGCCGGTTTCGGAAAGGAGCAGACAATATGAAAAGAACAGGTCTCATTTTCTTTCCCGCCTTCGACTGGGCCATATCACCGACTCACCCGGAAAGGGAGGAGCGGCTTCTCTATACCCAGGACCAGGTCTTTGAAGAGGGGCTGCTTGACTTCGACAATATTATAGAATTCAAGCCGGGCATGGCTACACCTGACGACATAAACCGGATTCACATCTGTGTTCCCGATGCGGGAAGCGTCATCACCGAGTCCCACCTCATCTCGGCAGGCGGCGCTATCACAGCCGCCGACAAAGTGCTTCAGGGAAAAGTCGACAATGCCTTCGCCCTTGTCCGTCCCCCCGGCCATCACGCGATGAGAGTCGTTCACGGCGCCCGGGGTTTTTGCAACGTCAATATCGAAGCGATAATGGTCGAATACATCAGAAAAAATTACGGCCCGAAGAGGGTCGCCATCATAGATACCGACTGTCACCACGGTGACGGAAGCCAGGACATCTACTGGCATGACCCCGATACACTTTATATTTCTATTCATCAGGACGGCAGAACGCTCTATCCGGGCTCAGGCTTCCCGGAAGAATTCGGCGGCCCCAACGCGCTCGGCGCCACAATCAATATACCCCTGCCTCCACAGACTTCTGAAGAGGGGTTTCTCCATGTCTTGGACAATCTCATTCTCCCGATACTGGATGAATTCAAGCCGGATCTGATTATCAATTCAGCGGGGCAAGACAATCATTACACAGACCCAATCACCGACATGCGCTTCACCGCTCAGGGATACGCGATGCTGAACGAAAAGCTGTCACCCGATATCGCAGTACTGGAGGGAGGATACTCCATTGAGAGCGCCCTCCCCTACATTAATGTCGGCATCATCCTGGCCATGGCAGGCATCGATTACAGCCACGTGAAGGAACCCGACTATGACCCTGTATCCCTCAAACAGTCCGATGAGATAAGCCGATATATAGAAAAGGAGGCATCGGAGATTTACAACCTCTGGAAAAAAAGAGATTCCATAAAGGAAGATCTGGTCGGAGGCGCCGAATATGTCAGACGAGATAGAGACATCTATTATGATACCGACGGGATAAGAGAACAACAGAAGGAAACAGTAAGAATATGTAATGACTGCGGGGGGCTTCTAACCATCGATTCCACGGCAAGCACGGGAAACAAGATTTTTGCCGTGATCATCCCCGGACAGAGCTGCCCGACATGCAGAAGTAAAGGTGAGGAGATATTTGCCTCCACAGACAAAACCAGCTTAAACTACGCCTATTTCCAGGACAGGGACAAGAATATTTTTCTGGTGGAATAATGTACCAACAAAAACGACAGGGAGAAATATTGTGGACAAAGAAGCTATTAAAAAAAAGACTCAGGAAACAGCAAACAAACTCTTCGGCAAGAGAGTCAAGATGGATCCACCATATCTGATGTGGAGGGAATTCGACAAGGACCTGGCAAATGATTTTTCCAGATTCATTACCGGCAACCTTTATTCCCGGACAGTTCTGACACTGCCGGAAAGGCAGATGGTTGCATGCGCCATGCTGGCGGCGCTTCGTGCCACAGATGAGCTAAAACTCCACGTAAACGCGGCGCTGAATGTCGGCTGCGACCCGAGAAAACTGACCGAGACCTTCTTTCAGGTGGCTACCTATGCAGGGATGCCGGCGGTCAACGAGGCGCTTGAGGTCTACAGAGACGTCCTTAAAGAAAGAGGCGAATGGCCGATAAAATAGTAATCCATTCAAATTCCCCTTCCCTCGTGAGAGGGGTTAGGGGAGGGGGAATAGCCACAAACAGAACTACATGGAACTGCAATCAGAAAAAGATTTTTATAGCCTGATCCACAAAATCAGGCAAAGAGACAAAGAAACATTGTCGGGCTACTGGTTTAATCTGATAAAAGATAAAGATTGCCAATTCATCCAGGGCAATATTAACGATGAAAAATCGGAAGTCGGCATCAACAGAAATCTCGCCACACTGACGGATGAAATAAGACCTGACGACATAAAGGGCTTCTGGCCCGAAATTTCAGGATATCCCATCTACAAACCGGAAGAAGAAATTCTCGTAAAATACATGTCCGCTCTCGGGGAAAATGATATCGAAATCATCATTCCCGAGAGGGATGTCGCCCGGCCTGTCGACTGGGACAGATTCGATTCAACCGGGGAATTCAGGATTTACTCCACCTTTATCTATCCTGCCATTATAGATGTGCTCACAATAATTGAATTCCACCGGTTCCTGGATATGGGCTGTGGTTCCGGAAATCTCATCCAGGCTATCAAAAAAAGCTATCCCGATGCAGAATGTTACGGAATCGACATCAATGACAAAAACATAGAAGCGACCGAAGAAAACGAGCTGCCGAATATCTATCTTGGGGATAGTGAAAAGATAAACGACATCCTGCCCGATGGGCTCTCCTTCGACGTCATCATATTCTGCGGCCTCTTAAACAAGCAGGTAACGACCAGAGAAGAGTCAACTAAAATACTCGCCAACAGCCTTCAGAGACTGAAAAAAGGGGGGCATATTATCATGACAGGCTACAGTGCCTGCTACCTGACTGCAAACAACTTAACCAGTATGGGAATCCAGATCCTCCGTAAAAGCATCCCTGAAAATATCTTCAAAGATTACTTCCACTTCTACCTGCGACAGTTATACCTTGGGAGGAAGCTTTGATAATTTAAAAACACAAAGAATAGGAAAGGGTGAATCAGATCATCTTTATACGTTTATACGGAAAGCGATCAATAAAAGTATAACCTATCTCTCTTATTTTGCCAGCATAGAAAGAAAAAGGCCTGCGGCTGCTACTGTACCGATTGTTCCAGCCACATTGGGCCCCATTGCCTGCATCAGAATAAAATTACCCTTATCCTCTTCCCTCGCCACGACCTGCGCAACCCGCGCAGCCATCGGCACTGCAGACACACCGGCCGCTCCAATC
>JAUVKS010000021.1 GCA_030596145.1 Pseudomonadota bacterium
ACGATATGCCATAGTGTTTCTCCTTTTAGAAAAACTCTATCATATCCCCGAGTTTTGTAACACCTTTACTTCTGTTCCTTATATTCTTTTGTCAAAGAACTACTTAATTATGACACAGTCTCCTTGTTGCGGGGAGCTTCAGTTTATTAAGGTGCAAACCATTGTAACGGGGGCTGCTCTCGATATGTTTATCCAGTTTCACTCCCAAACAAAAATCTCATGACAGGTATCGTCTCCCCTTGCTATCATACGATCTTTCATATACTTCATCCTCGAATGATAACTACTAAAATAGACAGATGCAACGTCACACATCCACTGGGTTAGTTCCGCCACTCCCAATTCGTTAAAAGATTCATAAATTAAGCATCTCTTAATCACGATTTCAAACTTATCCGCAGATTCTTCAACAACGTCAAAAACAATGTTTTTACTTTCAAAGTCCTTGTATAACTTGGCGAAAGTCTGTAGGTCATCATCGGGGCCAAGAGGAGTAAACCCTCTCATGAAAACCTGTCCGCCTGTCATTAAAATTTCCTGCATAATTTCATTGGTTTTAGAGGTTCCATATCTTTTCTCAAGCTCCTTATACAGCAAAGCCAATAACCTGAAGCGGTTCTTGAGTCTCGCTTTTGTTGCTTCAGCATTTCCAGTATTTTCGTTGACAGCATAGTGAGACACAAACGACTTGAGAAGAGCAGGAACAACCACCCTCAATGTAGGCCGCAATCCAATTTTTCTTTTAATATTTGAAAGCCAACTCTGTACTCCGGTTCGAACATATCACCCCTGGTTGTTTCTATTTCGCTGCCGGATCTTATTTTTTTCGCATCGAATCATGAAATCAATGAGAGCTTTACAGAACGGGTTGTCTGCGTCGGTCAGGCCCGCGATGGTAGAAAAATGGTGTTTGGCTTCCTGTGTGAGTAGCTCACCAGACAATCCGTATAGTATATTAATATTTTTAAGTGTAGGGCAACTATGAGTCAAAAGGAAAGTGGTGTCAAGGCGTTTTGGTGGCGATGCAAAAAGATCGCTTGACAGGGTTGTTTACTTCTCTTAAAAATCGTTTGGAGGCATGCGAAAAATTCAGGAGGTGAAAAATGGATAGTACATTACATAAGGTTGAGACGGAAGATGCACCCAAGGCTATAGGGCCATATTCTCAGGCAGTTGTAGCTGGAGAATATTTGTTTGTTTCCGGTCAGCTTCCGATTGATCCGGCGACGGGGAAATTTGTTGAGGGAGGGATTAAGGAGCAGACTGTTCAGGTCCTGGATAACCTGGGGGCAATTCTGGAAGCCAGTGACATCGGTTTTGATAGAGTTGTGAGAGCTGAGGTCTATTTGAAAGATATGAATGATTTTGGGGCTATGAATGAGGTTTATGCTTCAAGATTTACACATGATATAAAGCCTGCGAGGCAGGCCATGCAAGTTGCTAAATTACCCCTGGATGCAATGGTAGAAATTTCCTGTATTGCGTACCTGGGAAAGTGATATTTCTACTTCCGAACATGGTAAGGAGATAGAAGAGGTTGGATAAGAGACCAAAGATCATACGGGAGATGTTCGACCAGATCGCTCCAACCTATGATCTATTGAATCGTTTTCTTTCCCTTTCTATAGATACTGTATGGAGGCGAAAAGCCATAAGTCGGCTTGGAATCAAATGGGGAGATTCAATTCTTGATATCGCAACCGGCACAGGGGATCTTTCACTGCTTGCACTGAGAAAAAATAGAGACTGCCACGTAGTGGGAATTGATGTGTCCGGTGAGATGCTACGTATCGCTGCTAAAAAGCGTGACCGTGGGGGGTGTAGCAGGCAGTATTTCCTTGTCGAGGGGGATGCCTGCGGTATGCCGTTTAAGGGAGATGCCTTTGACCATGCCATGGTAGCCTTTGGAATCAGGAATGTGCCGAACGTCAAAGGCCTTTTCAGGGAAACCCGGAGGACACTCAAAAAAGGGGGCAAATTTGCTATTCTTGAGTTTTCCATCCCTGAAATTCATTTTATACGCAAGATATATTTCCTCTATTTCAAAAAGATACTCCCCCTCATTGGAGGACTCTTTTCGGGAAAGGCCGGAGCGTACCGCTATCTGAGGGATTCGGTTATTGCTTTTCATACGCCGAAGGAACTGGAGAACATGTTGGGGGAGAGCGGCTTTGTAATTGTTGAATCCCTGCCGCTGTGGTTTGACATCTGTCACCTTTATATTGTAAAAGTGAAAAAATTTGATTTCTAATAAACCCCATGACCTTTCGACCACAACGAAGCATGAAAGCGCGGTTTCGGCGCAACCCGAATATAATTAGTTGAAATCATTAACTTTAGTCATTTTGGCTCACTTTAAACTTTAAGCACTTTCATATAAAGGAGGGGAATATTATGCTGGAAAAGATATCATGGCTTGGACATTCGAGTGTCAAAATAGGTGGTGACAAAATAATTTATATTGATCCTTGGAAGCTCAAGGATGGGGAAAAGGCGGATATTATCCTGGTCAGCCACAGCCATGGTGATCACCTGTCCCTGGAAGATATAAAAAAGATTTCTAAAGAGGATACGGTGATCATAACCACGCCTGATTGCGTTTCTCAGCTTTCGGGAGATGTGAGGGCTGTTAAGCCGGGAGATGAGGTTACCGTTTCCGGAATAACTATTGAAGTGGTAGCTGCATACAACAAAGACAAAGCCTTCCACCCGAAGGCGAACAATTGGATTGGTTTTGTTGTGACCGTGGGGGGCAAAAGGATTTACTACTGTGGTGATACCGATTTTATACCTGAGATGGATAATATAAAGGCTGACATTGTTATTGCGCCTGTTGGCGGAACATATACGATGACTGCTGAGGAGGCTGCTGAGGCGGTTAATTTTATTAAGCCTGAAGTCGCGATACCGATTCACTATGATGACATAGTGGGTTCGATTGAAGATGCGAAGAAGTTTAAGGAGCTTTGCAAAGTTCCGGTGGAGATAAAACCCGCAGTATAGTATAAGCCCAAAACCATTACAGAATTCATTAAGATTTATCGCTCCGCTCGAAATGACAGCATTGCGATATTATTTACGAAACGCTATACTATGGGCACTTTCCAGCTTGGATTGTAGGGTCGGGTTTTATACCCGACCGCAATTGGTGGTTCGCATCAGGCGGACCACCCTACTTCTACTCGAAAAAGCAACAACCGGATTCGTCCTAAGGATCCACTAAGCCTACCTTGCTGATTTTCCATACTTTACGGCTCCAAAAGGCCTTCAAGCGGTACTTTATGGCAGTTCGGGGACTCTATGCTTTTCGAAGATTAATAACCGTGTAAGTTCAGCAAATACCTCCATATTATTCCTGCCAACGAATTTTACCATTTTTTTCTTGCAATATACAACATGTAGTATTATTATAAACAAAAACCACAACATCTTGGGGAAATTTATAGTTCAAGAAGGGGGGCAAATCTCATGCACAGTAAGATAAGAAAAAGGGATGGCCGATATGTAAAGTTTAACGCCCAGAAGATTACCAATGCGATTGCAAGTGCGGGAGCAGCAACGGGTGAATTCGACGACGTTAAGGTGCCCAGAAAATTGACCTTAAAGGTCCTTAACCTGGCGGAAAAGCTTTTTGACGGTAAGGTAATGGGGGTGGAAGACATACAGGATATCGTTGAAGAGGTTCTTCTGGATTCTCCATATCGCAGGGCAGCCAAGGCATATATAATCTATCGCGATCAGCATGCGAGACTCCGGGAAATTGCCGATAAGATGGGGGTCGATCTGGTTGATCAATATCTAAAGAAGATCGACTGGAAGATTAACGAGAACAGTAATATGGATTACTCACTGCAGGGATTGAACAACTACATCTCCTCCGAAGTCAGTAAGGTTTACTGGTTAAACGAAATTTATCCTCCGGAGATTAGAACCGCACACGCAGAGGGTGACTTTCACATTCACGATTTAAGTATCCTCTCTGTTTACTGTGTGGGCTGGGATCTTTTTGACCTGCTAATGGAAGGATTTAAGGGGGTATCGGGAAAGGTAGAAAGTAAACCGGCCAAACATCTCCGCAGTGCCCTGGGTCAGATTGTAAACTTTTTCTACACTCTCCAGGGAGAGGCCGCAGGCGCACAGGCTTTTTCAAATTTTGATACCCTTCTATGCCCATTCATAAGATATGACGGTTTAAGTTACAAAGAGGTTAAGCAGGCCCTGCAGGAGTTTATCTTTAATATAAATGTACCGACAAGGGTTGGATTTCAGACGCCATTTACAAACGTCACCATGGATGTAACCGTTCCGGAATATTACGCCAATCAAAATGTGATTGTTGGTGGTAAGGTGCAAAAAGAGAAGTACCAGGATTTTCAGGAAGAGATGGATCTCTTCAATCAGGCTTTTTTGGAGGTAATGGCGGAGGGGGATGCCAAAGGGAGAGTGTTTACCTTTCCGATTCCTACTTATAATATCACGAAAGATTTTGACTGGGAAAGTCAAAATCTGAGCTGTCTATGGGAGATGACGGCCAAATATGGTGTACCCTATTTTTCCAATTTTATAAATTCTGATATGAACCCGGAGGACGCGAGGAGTATGTGCTGCAGGTTACGTATCGATAATAGGGATTTGGAGATGAGAGGTGGAGGCCTTTTCGGCTCTAACCCTCTGACGGGGTCTATTGGAGTGGTCACCATCAATATGCCGAGAATCGGTTATCTGAGCAAGACCGAGAACGAATTTATAATACACTTGGAAAAGATGATGATTTTCGCCAAGGAAAGCTTGGAAATAAAAAGGAAAGTCCTCGAAAAGTTCACTGACGGAAGTCTTTATCCTTACACGAAATATTATCTGAGGCATGTAAAGGAACGTTTTAATGAGTATTGGAAGAATCACTTTTCGACTATCGGTCTGGTGGGAATGAATGAGGGCTGTTTGAATTTACTTGGGAAGAGTATCGGAGATCAAGAGGGTCAGGAATTTACCAAGAGGGTTCTGGATTTCATGAGGGGCAAATTGATACAGTTTCAGAAAGAGACGGGAAACAACTATAATCTTGAAGCGACCCCGGCCGAAGGAACATCCTACAGTTTGGCAAAAATTGATAGGGAAAAATATCCTAATATAATATGTGCTAATGATAATGGAAACAAAGGGGAAAAGGTTTCTGTATTCTATACCAATTCTACACAACTACCGGTTAATTATACAGATGATGTTTTCGAAGCCCTTGACCTGCAGGACGATATCCAGACTAAATATACAGGGGGAACTGTTTTTCACACATATGCCGGTGAACGGATTGATAATCCTGATGCTGTTAAGGTACTGGTACGCAAGATGTGTGAAAATTATCATTTACCCTATCTTACCTTTACTCCCACCTTCAGTGTTTGTCCGACTCACGGGTATTTAAGCGGAGAGCAGGCAACATGTCCGAATTGTGAAGAACCATGTGAAATCTATTCACGCGTTGTGGGCTACCTGCGTCCTGTAAAACAGTGGAACAAAGGAAAGCAGGGAGAATATAAAACAAGAAAAGTGTATACTTTTTAATATATGAAGATTGGTGGTCTGCAGAGAGTTTCTTTAATAGATTATCCCGGTAAGATCTGTGCCATTCTGTTTACACAGGGGTGCGATTTTAGATGTCCGTATTGTCATAATCCGGAGCTTGTAGATCCCGATCAATACCTCGAATGTATCCCGGAGGAAGAAATATTTTCCTTTTTGGAGAAACGCAGGGGAAAGCTTGATGCCGTAAGTATTACAGGAGGTGAGCCTACTATACAGCCTGATTTGGTTGAATTTATTGAACGTATTAAAGACATAAACTACTTGGTCAAGATAGATACGAACGGATCACGCCCTGAAATACTGGAAAAATTAATCAACCAGAAACTCGTAGATTATATTGCAATGGATGTGAAAGCCCCCCTGGAAAGATATCGTAAGATTACTAAATCAAATGTTAATCCTGACAGTGTCAAGCGTAGCATCGAAATGATTATGGACTCTGGTATTGAATATGAATTTCGCACAACAGTTGTGAAGTCGCTTCTGAAAATAGATGATCTGCAAAAAATCGGAAGATTAATAAAAGATGCCCGCCTCTACGTCCTGCAAAAATTTGTCCCCTCAAAATCCCTGGATAAAAGATTTTTAAGTAAAACAACTTATTCGGACAAACACTTCGAAATCCTAAAGGAAGAACTGGGTAATTACGTTCATCGTGTTGTTGTGCGATGATTTATGTAACTATTTTGTTACCGCTTCTTTTCCCGGTCTGAGTGAGAGATGTCAACACAAGGTTTAAAACGCGAGATCGGAATCGGAACGGCTACCATGCTGGTGTGCGGAAACATCATCGGTGTGGGGATCTTCACGCTGCCGGGCTATATGGCTGAAGCCTTTCCGGATCCCTACTGGTTGCTCGGGCTCTGGGCGGCCGGAGGAATTATTACAATCTGTGCAGCCCTAATTTATGCCGAGCTTGGTTCAAAACTCCCCCATTCGGGGGGTGACTATGTCTTCATCCGGGAGGGACTGGGAAGCCGGGCAGCATTTCTGGTGGGCTGGGCCTACTTTGCCATAATTAATCCGGGAATTATTGCTGCCATTGTGGCAGGGTTTGTGGGAACACTGGAGCCGTTATTCCCCGGGCTTTCGGGAAGTTTACACACTCTGTACGGATACGGTTGGGGTGAAGTGGCTGCTCTTGCCTTAATTGGGCTCTTTACTTTGCTTTCGGTACGGGGAGTGAGGTGGGCATCTATCTTTCAATGCATGGCAGGAGGTCTTCTGGTTGCCGCTATCATAACCGTCGTCCTCTTTGGCCTCCTCAGCGGCAAAGGGGATGTGGCAAACTTTCATCACACGCACCTGCCCGTGAAGCTTTCGGCCATTGGAACGGCTATTGCGTGCGTTTTTTTTGCGTATGACGGTTTCTTCGTTGTTGCCTATCTCGGGGATGAAGTAAAGCGTCCAAAGATCACCATACCTTTGGGGATCCTCTTGGGTACAGTGATAACTTTTTTGATTTACATGCTTTTAAACGCGCTGTATCTGTATGCCATACCTGCCGGTGAAATGACCGGCCGCTCCCATGTGGCTGTTTTTGCGGTCGGTAAACTTTTGTCAACGCCTGCTGCCGATTGTGTTATCTTTATAGTGCTTTTGGCCATCCTGGCAACTCTCAACTCTACAGTAATGGCATCGGGAAGAATCCCCTATGCTCTGGCGCGGGATGGGTTGTTATGGAAGCGGTTCGGGGAGGTCCACCCGAAGTTTCGTACGCCTCATATTTCACTCATCATTCAGGGTGTCCTGGCCTCCATATATGTTTCGCTGGGCACATTTGACGAGATTGTGTGCTTTACAGCCAGTATAATGGTGCTAATAAGCCTTATGGTGCTTATTTCCGCGATACGCCTGAGAATAGCGCGACCTGAGATACAAGGCGAATTTAAAGCGCTTTTATTTCCGATTGCGGCCCTGGTCTTTGGAATCAGCTATACGGGCGTTTTTGCGGTTATTGCTGCAAGCCACTTTCTTCACACCCTTATAGGCATAGCCATTCTTTTGAGTGGTCTTGTTGTTAATAGACTGATAATAAGGGCAAGAACAAAGGTGACAAAAGAGAACAGATTAATTGATCAATAGAATGATTTCCAAATAACATACCATGAAACTTGACGACAAAAAGACGATATTCGGCTGGGCGATGTACGACTGGGCCAATTCCGCTTTTGCCACTACCATCATGGCCGCATTTTTCCCCTTATTTTTCAAGCAGTTCTGGAGTGCCGGCGCCGATCCCGTGGTGAGTACGGCGAAACTGGGGCTGGCAAATTCCATTGCCGGCATTGCCGTAGCCCTGTGCGCGCCGATACTTGGCGCCATTGCGGACAGAGGAGGAACTAAAAAGAAATTTCTTCTCTTTTTTGCCTTTGTCGGTGTGGTGATGACCTCATCCCTTTATCTGGTCTCAAAGGGAAATTGGCCCATGGCAATAGCGCTTTATGTCTTTGCTGTCGTGGGATTCTCAGGAGGAAATATTTTTTATGATTCATTGATTACCAGTGTTGCCTCCAGGAAAAAAATGGATTCAGTTTCCGCGCTGGGCTTTTCCTTCGGATATTTAGGAGGCGGAATCCTTTTCGCAATCAACGTGTGGATGGTGCTCAGACCGGAAACCTTCGGATTTGAAAGTGCCGGAGAGGCGGTAAAAATTTCATTTCTTTCCGTGAGCATCTGGTGGGCTGTTTTCTCGATTCCGATATTTTTCTTTGTTAAGGAACCCGCTCGTGCGCAGGGCGAATCCACTCTGAACATAGCGAAGGCCGGTTTTATTCAACTGAAAAAAACATTTCAGGAAATTCGCAATTTGAAAGTCATCTTTCTGTTTCTTGTGGCGTACTGGCTGTATATCGACGGCGTTGACACGATTATACGCATGGCGCTTGATTATGGCATGTCCATCGGGTTTCACTTCAAAGATCTCATAGTCGCACTCCTCATTACGCAGTTTGTCGGTTTTCCATCCGCCATAGGATTTGGCTATTTAGGGGGGAAGATCGGCACCAAGCGTGCCATTTTTATCGCCATTGCGGTATATCTTTGCGTGTCTGTCTGGGGTGACTTCATGCAGAGTAAAAACGAATTCTATATCCTTGCCATGATAATCGGGCTGGTTCAGGGCGGGATTCAGGCACTGAGCCGCTCGTTTTATGCGAAGATAATTCCTGTTGACAAGTCGGCAGAGTATTTCGGATTTTATAATATGATCGGCAAGTTTTCAGTTATTCTCGGACCGATTTTGATTGGCGTTACCGGACTTCTGGTTAGATCCATGGGATACGGCGGTCATATAGCATCGCGAATCAGCATTGCATCCGTTTCACTCTTCTTTATAGCCGGCGGAATTTTGTTTTACTTTGTGGATGAAGAGGCGGGTAGAGAGAAGGCCAGGTATCTTTCGGAAAAGTGAATTATCTCGCCACCCATTATAATGTCATTGAGGAAACCCAGAATCGCTAAGTTGGCGCTTGTATCCTTCAAGGGAAGGAACTATTAAGGGTATCATTCTTTCCTGCCAAAGATTTGGCCGGCAATTCGACGTTCCCGCGGCCGGTTATCAAAGTCGATAAGGACTATCTGTTGCCAGGTTCCCAGCGTCATCCGTCCATCAATGATGGGAATTGTAAGGGACGGACCCAGGAGAGCTGCTCTTACGTGCGAATATCCATTGCCATCCCCCCATCTTGCGTCATGCTTGTAGAATATCCCCTTGGGAGCAAGACGCTCAATCGCCTCTTTGAGGTCTTCAATAACACCACTTTCATACTCAATTGTGGTCAGGGCGGCGGTTGAACCCGGTGTGAAAAGCAGAACATGTCCATCAGATATGCCGGTCTCAGAAACCTTTTCTGCCACATGGCGAGTAATATCGATAACGTCAGTGTCAGCCGTTGTGGGGAAGGTAAGATGGAAATTAGAAATTTCTATGGTCATTAAAGAAGCCCCTCAATAAATATACGGGAAGACATTATTTATTACCGATTGAAAATTCTGCTTAACATTATCGTTCCCACCAATAATTCCCATGTGACCGGGGAGGAGATAATCGACATCAAGCTTGGAAAGGGTTCTTATACTTTCCTTAAGGAGTTCGGCGCTTCCTCCTGGAAAATCTGTCCTGCCGACATTATTATCAAATATTACATCTCCCGAGAAGAGAGCTTTTTTATCCGGCCAGTATAAACTTATTGATCCGGGTGAATGGCCGGGGGTAAGCAGTATCTCAAAGGTCTCATCTCCAAGGGTAATACTTCCCTCTTTCAATATGATATCTATCTTTATATTGGGGGCATTCAGGCCGAACCATCCGAACATTTCGGCACCTACTGAGTCAAAATATTCCATCTCCTTATCATTCATGCCTATCTCGGCATCTGAATCGTTAAACAGTTCGGATGCTTCGTAATGATCCGGGTGGGAATGCGTGTTAATGACGTATTTTACATCGTCTATACCTATTCCGTCTTCTTCCATCTGTCCAAGAAGGTCAGGAAAATTTCTCTTGAGCCCCGGATCCACAATTGCCTGAACACTTCCTCCTATGTAGTAACTGTTGCAGTTGTTGTCTAAGGGGTCTGTCCACTCATACACATAAATATCGTCCAGTAATTTCATTTCAACTCCCTTCATTTTCGTATTGAATTAGCAACGCCGGATATAGCAGGGTGGTATATTGAATGTCAAGGCACAAGAGATCACCAAACATCAGACAAATGATCCATGTGCTGTCCGCAAGCCCCTTCTTAATTTCTGTAATTAACCGGACAAGAACTCCATTACCAGAGTATTGAAATCTTCCGGACGCTCGAAATTGGGCATGTGCCCGCAAGGATCGAAAATGTGAAGCCGGGCGTCAGGCAAATTCTCCCTGGCAAAATAGCCGTGTTTAACAGGCAGGATGCGGTCCTGTTTACCCCAAACAATCAGCGTAGGCGCGGTTATCGTACCGAGGTTTTTCATGACAGGGTCGAGAACATCCGCACGTCCCCCGCGTATGGTGCAAATAGCGCGCAGTACCGCCAAGAAAGCTTTCTGGGCTCCTGGTAAGGAGGAAAAATTATAATAGAGTTCTATCAGATCATCGGTTATCAAAGCCGGATCATACACAAGCTGCTTAAAATACCGAGCCAACCCTTTTCGGTTAGGGCGGGTCAATAATTCGCCAATGAGGGGAAGCGTGGCCAATCGCAATGTAATTGTCGCTTCTTTACCCAGACCCGCGCTATCAACCAGCACCAGCTTTTCCACTTTATCAGGGAACTGGAGTGCGTATTGCAAGGCTATGCCTCCCCCAAGAGACAGGCCCACAAGGCTTGCACTTTCTATGTTTAATGCAGCCATGAAATCATTGATGAAGTTGGCCATGCAGGAAGGGGAATACGGGACCGCCGGTTTGTCAGAGTGGCCAAAACCAACTACGTCTGGAACATATACTCTATGTTGTTCTGCCAGGGCTTCAATGTTATGCATCCATATTTCCGCGGAAGCTCCTATGCCATGGATCAGAATAACTGACGTTCCCTGGTCTCCTAAAGCCCAATAGCGAGTATTAATTTGACCAGCCTTGATATATCGGTCTTGCTGTTTATGTTCTAACATGGTTTCCTCCTTGATTTGATCTTGACGGCTTTGTAAAAAGTCCACCTGCTGCGTTGCGCTGCATCATTCGTCACTGCGACGTACTTCTATGTACGCCTCATTCCTCATGTGAGTTTATCCTGAGTTTGCTGAAGGGCGCGCCTTGCATCTGGAGCTTTTTACTTTGCCGTCCAATTTTTAACTTTTTACGATTTTGTTGATCATAATATTGGAAAGTTTTGAATAACCACCAAAGCTGCATAGAGTTTTGGATTGGAGGTCTCTATTAATGAAATGATGGGTTAATGTGGTCAACTTTTTCCTCTCTCTCCCACTCCTCTAATTTCAGCCTGTTTTCCTTCTTCTTTCTCAAATAACCAAGGATAAAGGCAATGGTGATTAAAAACCACAGGGTTGTGGCGCTGGTAATTATGGGAATCCAGCTGAACCTCAATTTGAGATAGTTCCTCCACTTTTCCTCTAACTCTTCCAACCTGATACCGTAAACTTCCATCAGGACTTTTTTCAATCTTTTGCCCCCACTATATTCCTTTATAAATTGATGAAAACTCTCTCTGCCGCATCGGTTTATCAGGTAAGAAATGAGGTAAAAACTTTCCGAGTAGGCTAACCTTGCCCTATCCGCTTCTTTAGGAAAGGAATGAGTTATCTCTGAAAGGGGAATAAGTGAGTCGGTGAGGACTGCCCGGGTCATGGTAAAAGTTCTGGAGAAATTCCATTCTCTCGATTCGTACATAGCCAACCCCTCATCCAACCACCGGGGGACATTTTCATTCCCCTTGAAGGCTCTACCCAGGGCGATATGGGTGAATTCATGTTTGAAGACCTTTATTAAATCGATATTTCCTACCTTAATAGCCTTGGGGGACTTTATGATTATCAGGTTTAAGCCGGGATAAGCTACCCCCGCCGACCAGGAAGGAACCCCTTTCCCTGGCTGGATTTCTTGATACTCCCTGGATGAAGGAGCGAGATAGACCTTTGTCTTCTCCTCAAAGTCAATGCCCAGATCCTCCACAATTTCCCTTCTCAATACCTCAGCCTGATCAATTAAGGATTTCATTAACCTTTCATCCTGGGAATGGAAATAGAAGACAAAGTGATGGGTACTGATCTCCATGTAATTGGAAGCAGAACTTACCAAAGGCATAAAAAGGAGCAGGACGATTATGGCAAGGCAGCATCTAACATTTTTGGGCATAAGAGCTAATTGAGTGATTCGAGATTTTTGCATCAATACTTATTATGAATATAAACAATTTTTTCAATAAGTTTATCTTCAGTTTTGTGGCGTTCATGTAGAGCGCAGAATAACGGGATAGCAGTGTTTTGTCAATGGTAGAGGTTTAACGTCATTTTTATTCGAGAAAAAGAGAAGGCAGCGAGAGTTTAAGTGAGAAACCGTGCTTCAATAAAATTTTTCTTGCCTGGCATAGTCCCCTTACTGTATAAATCTTCTATAATAAAAGTCACTATGCGGGGGACAAATGGGCACAGATAACATTATCTTTTTAGAGGTATTGGAATGGTTTGATGAGACCGGCAGGGAACTGGTGCACAGGATTCCGGAAAAGGGCTCCGGCGAAATCAAATTTGGTGCACAGCTTATTGCTCGTGAAAGCCAGGTGGGAGTATTATTTTACAAGGGCAAATCCTACGAAGCCTTCGGCCCGGGTCGTCACACCCTTATTACGGCTAATATCCCGGTTCTGACCAAAATTTTGGCTCTGCCTTGCCTTGGGGAATGACAAGTCCTCTTCGTGCTGAGGTCTATTTTGTCAATATGAAGATCTTTCCAAACCTCAAGTGGGGTACGAGGGATCCGGTGGCTTTCAAGGATTCGGAACTCGGTCTGGTCCGTTTAAGGGCTCATGGCGTGTTCAACATTCAGGTGGTTCAGCCGGTGCTTTTTATCAATAGCCTTGTGGGTACCATGGGCAAATATACTACTGAGGAAATCGAAGAATATCTCAAACAGGTCATTGTCTCTCGCTTGAATGACTATTTAGGTGCAAATCTGGACAGTCTCTTCAATCTGCCCGGTCGCTATGACGAAATCTCGGAAGGCCTGCAGGACCGTCTACGGGAGGATTTCAGCCATTTCGGCCTGGGTCTAACCCAGCTTTACATCAGTTCCATTACTCCACCGCCAGAAGTACAACATGCCATTGATGACAAGAGTCGTCTAAGTGTAATTCAGAACCTGGACAGACTTGTCAAGTTGAAAGCAGCCATGGCTATGGAGAAGGCCGCTGAATCGACCGGCGAAGCCGGTGCGGGCATGGGTATGGGGTTGGGTTTCATGATGCCGGCCATGTTCGCCGATATGTTCAAATCCCAGGGTGCGCCTGCAGCTACCATGGTAGCCGAGGAAATGAAGTGCCCCGATTGCGGACACCCCATCGCCAAGGACGCTAAATTCTGCCCTCACTGTGGACATCAGCAGCTGGTTTTCAGCCAGTGTACCAACTGCGACAAGAATTTACCACCCAACGCCAGATTCTGCCCCAAGTGCGGACAGCCGGTGGACAGCAAACCGAAACCCAAGATCTGCACCCATTGCAAGGGTGAAAACCTGCCCGACTCTATTTTCTGCAATCAGTGCGGGGGAAAGCTGGACTAAATGGCCTTTACCGTCGAACATGAGTGTCCACAGTGTGGCGCGCCTGTTGAACTGGAGGAGACCAATCGTCTACTCCGCTGTCCTTACTGCGATGTGAAAAACTTTCTCTTCACCCGTGATTATTTCCGTTTTGTCCTGCCCCATAAGGAGCCCGGTAAAGATATTCTATACGCGCCTTACATGCGTTTTAAGGGCATCGTATATTTATGCGGTGAGACATCCATCAACCACCGTGTTCTGGATATTACTCGTTTGGGCGCTACCTTCAAAAAACTCCCCATGTCGCTGGGTCTAAAGCCTCAGGCCATAAAGATGAAATTCGTTACCCCGGATGTGGCAGGTTCGTTTCTTACATGTTCTATGAAGGTTGATGATGTGCTGGGGCAGGTCGGAAGACATAGTTCAATTTACAGCCCCGGTAATTTTTTTCACCGTGCCTACATCGGCGAGGCCCTAAGCCTTATTTATCTGCCCATGTTTGTGCGGGGTAGCAAGGTCTTTGACGCCGTGGCAAATCAGCCTGTGGCTGAGCTGCCTGAGGGCGAAAGCATTTTTGATCCGGCCATAGATGATAATCCGGGGTGGCAGATTACCTTCATACCCACTATTTGCCCGAACTGCGGCTGGAACCTGGATGGTGAAAGGGATAGTGTGGTCCTGACCTGTAGCAACTGCGACACAGTCTGGGAGGCCTTGGAGGGCAGGTTTGTTCAGGTGTTTTTTTATACTGTCCCCGGCAGGGGCGAAAATATCGCATATTTGCCCTTCTGGAAAATAGTTGCCACGGTTGAAGGCCTTGAGATCAACTCCTACGCCGATTTCATCCGGGTCACCAATCAGCCCAGGGTCGTTCAAAAGCGTTGGGAGGATCGGAATATGTTCTTCTGGATTCCGGCCTTTAAAATACGACCGAGGATTTTTTTGCACCTGTCCAGGCAGATGACAATTGCTCAGGAAGAATTTGATGTGATAGAGGAGGGTCCCCAAAAAGGGGCTCTACCCCGTTACCCTGCCTCAAAGCGAAGCCATCCAGAGTCTAAAGATTACTCTGGCCAGTTCTGTCATAAGCAAAAAGAAAATCTTTCCTCTGCTTCCTCAGGTCAGCTTTAATAC
>JAUVKS010000077.1 GCA_030596145.1 Pseudomonadota bacterium
ATCTTGTCAGGCCGTCAGCAATAGCAGCACCAGCAATGGCGGCTGTGCCCTGGCCTATGATAATAATATGTCTGATTTCATCACGGGCGAGAGACTCTTTTAGTTTTTCCGGCAATATATCCTTTCCGAGATTGAAGACAATTTCCTTCCTTCCATTACTTTTTTCGGAAATTCGATACTTTTCTCTCAGGGTCTTCCTCACGGAAATGGCTGATTCAGTAATCTCTTTTAACAAATAATGGGGATAGTTTCCGCGGTCGATATCACGGGTTGTGATCTCCGCTTTCTGAATACTGCTCTCTGTTATCTGTAGGGGGGTTCCATCGTAGTATAAGGCCTTGATTCCAGAAAGACCTCCTTCTGAATCCTGATCCAGGATGAATATCTGTCCGTCTGCCTGGGTGTCTTTGTTCTCATTTTCACCGTTCATTTTAAGGAAAAAGGGTGTTTCTTCAACCAAGCCGTAAAGTTCTGAAGAAAAGATATATTGATCTTCACACAGACCAACGTAGATAGATTGCCCGCTACCCTTGAGGGCAAGATACGCCTTTCCGGGGTCAAGATTGCTCTCCATGGCGATGGCATGCGATCCTTCAAAATCACCAACAGCCAGTCTGAATGCCTCGGGAAGATCACATCCTTTCATAAGATATTTTTCGATTTGCAGGGGAATGATCTTTGTATCGGAGGTCAATTCCGGAGCTATCAGGAGATTCTCTTCCGCTTCAAGAGAATTTCTCAGTGTTTGATAATTGTCTATGTCCCCATTCAGCACGACATTGATGGACCAGTTTCCCTCACCATAGTGAGGATATCTTTTTATTGTTTGGGGACCATCCTGAGGAGATGATGCACTTTCAGAGGGAAGGGTAAAGTTATTTATCGGGTGGCAGTTTGCCTCTGTAATGGAGCCCACCGAAGCCCAGCGTGTATGTGCCAGTGATGTTCCAAAGTCCATTTCCTCATTGGCAAACAGATGGAAAATGAGATCCGAACTGATAGTCTTCCTCAATTCCCTGACGTTTCTTCCCAGTTCTCCGATGATGGAGGCGGTTTTGTATGTGAAGGACAGAACCGTTCCCTTTTTCAAGAGATGGCTATCGCTAAGATAAATCGAGCCATTAACCAGATCCCCCCCTGACATTCTATTTATAAAATCATCGTACAGTCCCTTTTCCTTGAGGGCCTTCAAAATCTTTTCCGGAGACGCATTGTTGCCAAGAGTAAGGGATATCTGTATCCCTGCCGAGTCTCTTCCCCTGACCTCAAGTCTGTCCAGGCTGTTCAGAAGAAAGTTGATTTTTGTATATTTCTTGAAACCTTCGGGGGAAATCTCATCTATTTTATCTGTTCCGGACAGCTCTAATATCTTTTCTATGTTGTCAAGGATGTCTTTTTCCAGGCTCCAGCAGATATCTTTCATCAGGATGAGTCTGCTACTTATTGTCTCCATCTCTTTGGTGGCGAAAATGGGGGCATTTTCTTCGAGCAGCTTTTCTTCATGAAGGAGAAATGATTTTATTTCCCCGGCAAGGTCGAACAGCTTTCGGGCATTTTCGGGGTGAAAAAAGATGTCCTGAAAATGGATATCCCGCTTCAATTGCAGGATGCACTTCTCCATTTCGTTTAGACTATCCCTGCCGTTTAGATAATCTTCAGGGGCGATGGAGCGGGAAAGTATCTTTCCCATGTCCTCTTTTTTGATATCTTCAAAGAGGCCTATCAGTTCTGCACCAACATCTTTTTCCTCAGGAATGGCTTTCTTCTTAATGGCAAGTATTCCTGCCAGGCCGCAGGGAATAACGTTGGAAAGCACCGGGAGAAGGATGACGGAACCCGCGGGAACACCCTTCGGATCACGTCCGATATATATTTTCCACTTTTTCAGTTTAAGCATTTTCTTTAGGTTTCTCTATCTGTTCTTTGTGCTATATTTGTATGAAGGGATGGCTTCCAGAGCACTCTTTATTAAGTGATCCACTATGGCCTGAAGCCAGGCCGTACCGATGGATGAGCTTTCGGGATTCAATTCCTTGATGATTTCTATATAATCTGAGAATTCCTCCAATCTATTATGGATGGTCTGAATAAAGGAATCCCTGTTTTTCAGATCAATTTCTTCTTCATATCCCCGAGTAAAACATTCTTCCAGTCTCGGCCAGTTCTCGAGCAGTTCCGTTTTCTGTCTTAAAAGTGTTTTCCAGTCAGACCCGCTCAATTTTTTCTCGCCAATTTTAATAGATTTTTCCATTTTTCCGGAAAGATCCTGAAGCCGTTTTAGTCTCTCCTTGATGGAAAGTTGCAGTTTTTCGACAGCTCCTGCGTAAAGTTCCGGGCCAAATTCGCCCGTTTGGAAAAAAGGCTGGCGAACATGGATATACCACTGTCTGAGGGCAAGCAGATTAGCTACGTAGCAGATGTTATTGTAAACTCTCTTTTTAACATCACTGTAGAGGCCTGCTTCAAACTCTTTTTCATCTAAAAAGCCCCCCTTTGTAGAATAGGGGGTTGGGGGATTCAAAAGTTTACCCCCTTCGGGACAATCTTCACGGTAGACGGTTCCTGCGGATATAACCGTTTCATAACCAACCCTTACCGGGCCTACCAGTCCTCCCTGTCCTCCAAGAAATATGGGTGGCTGGTTCAGCATGACCCCTCTGGGAACGTCCCCGATTAGGGAGGGAGTCGCTTTGTCCTGGTTTGGTGTATAGTTAAAATGAATGTAAGAACTGCCTACCTCGCTGTGGTTTTTTCGGTCGGTACCTCCGGCCATGAAACAATCACAGAAGTTAATCAGGCTGCCAAGGGTTACAAAAGGGAAAAGAATGGTCTGCTTTATGCCCACGGTGTGGCCTCCCCTGGACTCTTCCTCCAGAATGCAGCACTCCCTCACGTGAGCACCGGATGCCATTTCCACTTTTTCCAGAAAAACGGAATCCTTGAAAAATCCACCCTTGAGTTCTACGTCAGGGCCAACCTGACAATCAACGACTGTAACCGGTAATTCACCACCCAGTTCCACACCAGAGCAGATGAGAGTTTTTGCGCCATATATTCTGGTTCCACTGTGGAGAGTAACACTGTTACCTGAAATTTTGTCAACATTCACCTCTTCATCAACTTCAACGGAAAAAGGATTGGGGATATTCACCCCTTTTCGCATCAACTGGATTATCCTGTCCGGAAATTCTATTCCCATCTTCATTGCTATCTGCCTATCGTAATTGCCGGATCAAACTTTCCTGCAATAGTGGGACTCTGGGCGTTTCTGGTTGCTCTTCTTACCTGTTCAGAAAGGAAGGGGATTAACTCACCCAGTGTCACGCTGCCGTCCCTGCTGTAATCGGCTTCTCCCTTCAGGCCTTCGAGCAGGAAATAGGTAAAAACACCATGTCCACCGCCCCACTTCCTGTCTTCCTGTGAGAACTGTTTGTCGTCACTCGCACTGATGACGCACACCCCATCTCCCATCTTTGAGAGACTTTGCAAGCCTGAACTGATAGGATTCACCCTTATTGCCCTGGCGGCCCTTCTCGCAACATCGAAAGATTGCCCAACGCCTCCGGAATGGCAGGCGTCAGCTATAACGATCACCTTTCTGGCTTTGATGAATCTTTTTAGTGCTGTCTCTATGTCCCACATGGGGAATCCGGTGGCGGCAATATTGTCGTACTGTGTGTCATAGGGCAGCAGAAAAAGGTTATCAGGAGAATCGGGTGATTCGGGTGATCCGTGACCTGCAAAGTAAATGGTGACAAGATCCTCTTTGATAGCCCTTTTGAGCCAGACAAACAGGGCATTTTTGATGTTTTTACCTGTCGCTTTTTTATTAAGGAGCAGTTTTACCCTTGAAGGGGTATATCTGCCACCCTGAGGAGAGATCAACCAGTTATAGAATGTTTTTGCATCCGTAGCAGCGTAACGTAAACTCGGGATACGTGAATCGTCGTAATCTGATATTCCAATAACGACCGCCCATCTTTGTGAAACGGACGACACTTCCTGCCTTTTTGGTTGTACGGTTTTTTTGTGCCTTATAAGAGCAGGTTTCTTCTTCGGTTCTGCCTTTGCGACTGATACGGAGCTCCTTGCAAGCCTTTTTACAGTCGCATCCCGGGCGATTTCCTTTGCGATTTTTTTCAATGTATAAACCAGGGCATCTGAAGCCGACTCACCGGTCTTCTCTATATAGTTAAGATCAAGCATCCATGGCCCCTTTTTTTGCTCAGGGGATTCAATGCTTCTTTCCCATATTCTCGTTTCCCCGCTGGCAAGGGTCACGCGAACCTTTATTTTACTGAGGACGGCTATTCCGAAACCAACGTAAGTCAACTGGTCATAACGGAAATGAAAGTCCTCAATCTCGGGTTCGATGACAATCCTGTATCTTTTGGCCTCCGCGGGTGTTCGTACTAAACTAACATCTCGGAATACCTGCGAGAAGGCCTGAACGGATGCCTGCTCCATGGCCATTCCCAATGGAAATGCATGAGGTCGCAATGCCCCGGTAAGACTCTCAGGTTTTCCTGTGAAGACATACTTTCGGGTATCTTCCGTAATCAGCAATGCAGCCTTTGCAGGCAACTTTTTACTGATTCCCAAGTGTCCTACATCAGGTGTCATTGGAACCTTAACGGCACAACCTGAACAGAGAAAGATGATTGTGGAGATCAGAACAACTGAAATCAGAATATTTTTTGAGGAAGTTTTTTTTAATCGCAAATGTACAACCACACCTGCGATAACTAAAGCAATGCCTACACCTGTTAAGGGCATTGAGGAGCTAATTACTGAAAACAAGATGCTGACTGTGCCAATCGCAACTAATGTAACTGGCAGATGTTTCTTGTAAAGCATTTCGACACCCTCCCCCCTAGTCGTACATCTCGATATTGAAATTGACAAAAACGTTATAGCTTTTCCTTGACCTTCTTTAATATCCTTTCCATTGTCTCACCGGCCTTGCCGTTGATGAGTATATCAGCCCTGCTGTCGTAGGAAGTCTCACCAATGTTGATTATGATCAGCTTAGCTCCCGCCTCTTTGGCATATAGAGGCATGTAGGCGGCAGGGTAGACAACAAGAGAAGAACCAATTGCGATCAGGAGGTCACAATTGCTGGAGTGATATGTTGCATTTTGCAACGCGTCCTCCGGCAGTGCCTCACCGAAGAAAACAACATCCGGCTTCAATATGCCATGACAATTCTTACAGTCAGGAACTTCCTCTTTCCCCCGTTTTAAACGTTGTTTGATGTCTTCTAGAGGGTAGCGTTCATTGCAGCTCAGACATCTCACCCATCTCATATTGCCATGCAGTTCAATTACCTTTTCCGGAGAGTTTCCCGCCTTCTGGTGAAGGTTATCTATGTTTTGTGTAATGACACAATCCAGCTTTCCAAGCCTTTCTAATTCTGCAATACCTAAGTGAGCTTGATTGGGCTTCGCATTTGTAATAAGTCCGCCTTCAACGAGAATTCGCCATTGCTTTTTCCTTGTTTCCGGGCTGTATAGAAATTTTTTTATGGTGAAATCATCAGGGTCAAATTTGCTCCAGATCCCGCCCGGGCTGCGAAAGTCAGGTATTCCTGATTCGGTACTGACTCCGGCCCCGGTGAACACCACCACTTTTCTGGAGCCTACAATTATGTCTGCCACCGCGCCAATTTTTACATTCAAATCATCATTCAGCATTTTTTAAAAATACACAATACTTAGCAGTGTGTCAAGCTTGGGGGTCAGCTCACTTTCTTACTTTGTAAGCGTATGTCATATTGTCATGGAAAAAAACCGCAAAAAATATGGACCCATTTTTCACAAGCTTTATGCATTTCTATTTTTTCTCTAGCGTGTCTAACGTTTCCTGAAATGTCTGATTGGTAACATGCACATACATCTTCAGTGGTAAGAGTTCACGGCCAACCGTTTTGAGGATTTCGGAGGACATCTTGCCATCTTCTACTAATTGACGGCCGGCTTCCTTTGCCGCCACGAAAATGTCGTCTATGGGCATACCCCTCTCCTTCATAGCCATCAATGCCGGTCCATGGGGCCGCAGTAATGCCCCTGCAAACTCTCTCCTGGCATTCTTGCAGATAGCTTTCATGTGTACAAGTAACGGGTCGAAGTTGTCCATCTCCCAGAAACCGCAGTTGGAAACCAGCACCAGTTGTCCACTCTTGGCTCCCTCACGCCCGGGATGGCGGCAGTGACCATCACGTAGCTCGAAAAACGGTTGTACCATTGGGATTATTCGATCCAGCAGGTTCTTCATTGGTCCTGAGACCCCATCAACATAGAGCGGGGTGGCGAGCACCCAGACGTCCGCCTCGGCTATCTTGGGGAGAAGCATCTGCATGTCATCTTTATGGATGCACTTGCCCGGTGTTTTGAGCCAGCAGTCAAACTCACCCTGACAGGGATTAATCTTAAGCTTCTTCGTGTAGAAGAGCTCGATCTCTGCTCCCGCCTCTTTCATCCCCTCAAGAAAAGGATCGAGCACCAAAGCAGTGTTGCCTTTATTCATGATAGGACTGCTGTTGATTGCTATCACTTTCTTCATAACAATAACTCCTCTCTATTGAGTACCGGGTAACGGGTCTACAATTTCACCTTCGCTAAAATTATTAAATAAAATGTCAATAATTAGTTATTTCAACGCAAAGCTCACCGGGAGCCCGCTTTTTGGGCGATTCGGTGGAACGACCGGTTATGTTTCGATTGTCTCCAGTCCCAAGAACTTCACCATCGGATCGAAATCCCTGTCGTCATGCAACAATGGTAACTGGTAGTGGAGACAGAAAGTTCCAATCATGATGTCTATGGTCTTCCTCACAGTCACGCCTTTCCTCCTCAGAAGTCTATAGTTCATCACGCTCTCTAAGGCCAATTCCTGTCCTCCCATTGGCATTTCTATTCCACTTTAGATTACCAACAGTTGCAAAAGGTATAAGACAAGGGATTATCCAGAAAAAGGACATCCAATTTATTCCACTGCTTTTTAGCCCGCCAAAAGAATAGAAGCTTAATGCAACAGAAATAAAAAAAAGTACATAAATTGGCAACATCAGCTTCCAATATTTTGTATTCGGGTGTTTCCAAGGAGCAAGTATGAAAACTAAAATAATTGCAATTGTGAATAAAATAATACCCGATATTCCCTCGATAATCTTGTTTTGATATATCCAAATGATAGACAGCAAGATCATCCAAATAAAACCGCCGAACCAACCTGCAATCCATCCGATTTTCTCACCTTTACGATCCATTCCTATATCCTTTGCATAATGCTTGCGGTCAGGTTGATCCTATGCGTTAGGTTATTTCGCTTATCTGAGATCTTCTTCCATCACTCTATCGGTAAGCATCCTTTCGGTGATCAATAGTAAGAACGTATATAATCTTTTGTTCCTGATCTAGACTATAAAATATCCTGAACTTTCCGATACGATATCGCCATGTGTCAGGGGTATATCCGTTCAGCTTCTTAATATTTTTTCCAAAACACGGCTCCAACTTGATTTGAGGGTAAACATAAGTGGTGAGCTTATTTTGGATGAACGCTTGAGCTGGTGAATCGAGTTTATCAATTTTCTTTAAGAACTCATCGGTTTCAAAAATTCGGTAGTTATTCAACGAAGCGGCCCCTTCGAGTCCTGACGTCTTTCAAAGCACGTTTCAAACTCTTGTTCAGCTCTTGATTGCTTTGGATCTCTGACATCTCATATTCATCAACATATTGACCATGCTCTATAAATCGAAGAACAGATGTTTCTATAAAGTTAGACAGAGGCCTGTTTTCACTTTGAGCAAGATTCCGAAACAGGTTGTAAGTTGTATCGTTCAATCTTAGTGTTACTGTTTTGGACATTAGTTCCTCCTGAAGCTAATATATTC
>JAUVKS010000128.1 GCA_030596145.1 Pseudomonadota bacterium
ATTTTTCAACTAATCATCAGGCGTTTTTTATTTGTTTATTGCGTTTGTGTCAAGAATTTTATAATATAATAAAAACCGAAATATAGACCCAAAGGGACAAGATATGGCAAAAATCGACGCCTTTTTTAGTTTAATGCATGAACAGGGAGCATCTGACCTTCACCTCGTTGCCGGGCAGCAACCGGTTATAAGGATAGGCGGCGAGATGGAGCGGATCAAGTATGATATCCTGGAGAATAATGAATTGAAAAGAATTCTCTATGAAATAACACCAGAGCATAAGATCAAGCTATTCGAAGAAACGGGTGATGTGGACTTCGCATATGAGATCCCCGAACTCGCCCGGTACCGGGCAAATTTTTTCCAACAACAACATGGCGTAGCAGCGGTTTTCAGGGAAATCCCCAGTAAGATCCTGAACGCCCAGCAGCTGGGACTTCCCCCGGTCATTTCCAAGCTGGCATCTCTTCCACGAGGCCTTGTCCTGGTTACCGGTCCAACGGGATGCGGAAAATCGACCACCCTTGCAGCCATAATTGATGAAGCAAACCGCTCTCGTAAGGACCACATTATCACCATTGAAGATCCGGTCGAATTTGTTCATGAGAGTCAGGGTTGTATTATAAATCATCGGGAGGTCGGTATTCACACCAAGAGTTTTTCGGCAGCCCTTCGCGGCGCTTTGCGGGAAGATCCTGATATCATCCTGGTAGGTGAAATGCGGGATCTTGAGACCATATCACTTGCCATCGAAGCAGCATCTACCGGCCATCTTGTTCTTACAACCCTGCACACCTCGAGCGCAACCAAGTCAATTGATAGGATCATAGATGTTTTCCCTTCAACCGAACAGGCACAAATCCGATCTACACTGGCCGATAGTCTCCGTGCGGTAATATCACAGATCCTCTTCAAGCGCATTGATCAAAAAGGCCGTTGCGTTGCTCTTGAAGTAATGATTGCCAACCCGGCAGTCCGGAACCTTATCCGGGAATCCAAGGCCTACCAGATCCCCTCAATGATCCAAACTGGCAAAAAATATGGGATGCAGACGATGGATGACTCTATCATGAATCTTTACAAGCATGGTTGGATAAGCGCTGAGGAGGCATACAGCAAGTGCACCGACAAGGCTATGTTCAGACCGTTGCTAAAGCATCCGCCAGCAGATTTCACTGAGGTGTAAAACAGTAGTAAATAACCAAGGATTTAGCATGAATTTCCTATTGTCGAGGGAAGCGTTATGAGAAAACAGGAAGTAGATTATATCTTGACCAGAATGCTTGATTCACGCAAGGATATCGCTGACCTGAATATTACTGTGGGCAAACCGCTCCAGGCTGGTAACTCCGGTGAATTAAACAGCGTTGATATGGACCCTCCTTTTGCTGAGCTTACTCCTTTTCAAAGCGAAATCTTTGCACTTAATCTCATAAACCGAGATCGTCGTCTGACAGAGACTCTTCTTGCCGAAGGATCGTGTGATGTTTCTTACGACCTTCCAGGCAAAGCCCGCTTCAGAATAAATATATTTTCTCAGCGCGGAAACTACTCAATCGTATTGCGAAAGCTTCAGAGCAGAGTTCCCACCTGCCAGGAATTAAATCTCCCCGAAGTCTTTTACGAGATGGCAGAAGAAAAAGACGGTATTATCCTGATAACAGGTGCGACCGGTACCGGGAAATCGACATCGCTGGCAACGTTGTTAAACGAGATAAATGAAAAAAAGTCCGTCCACATTGTAACATTGGAAGACCCTGTTGAATTTCAGCACCGGCAAAAGAAAGCCACATTTAATCAAAGAGAATTGGGAACAGATTTCGAGACCTTTGCCAATGGCCTGCGTGCCGCGCTCAGACAAGCCCCCAAGGTTATCCTCGTTGGTGAGATCAGGGATAGGGAATCGGTGGAAATTGCGCTCCGCGCCGCAGAAACCGGGCACCTTGTAATGAGCACCCTTCACACAATGGACGCAGGACAGACCATCAACCGAATAATCGGCATGTTTAATACCGAAGATGAAAACCAGATTCGTATACGTCTGGTTGACACAATAAGGTGGATTGTATGCCAGAGACTCCTTCCCAAGGAGGGGGGAGGCCGGGTCGCTGCCTTTGAAATTATGAGGCAAAGTCTAAGAGTTAAAGACACTATCCTCCACGGAGAATCGGATGGGAAAACTTTTCAAGAGATAATGCAGGCAGGCAGGCCTTTCGGCATGGTAACCTTCGACGATTACATTGTTCAATTATACGAAAGGGGACTTATCAGTGAAGAGTCTGCAAAGGCTTACGCTTCCAACAGAACGAATGTTAGCCGTGGCATTGATGCTATGAAGAGAGCGAGGGGAGAGGCCACAACCGATATAGATCAACTTGAGGTAGATATAGCATACGGAAAGCCTGAAAAGGAATGGTAAGGAATGAATAAGGAGAATACTATGGAGGAGGAAAAGGCTCTTTTTCATAAGGTTGTATTAGACAAATACGATGCTTCAGACAAACCGTTCGACTTCGTTGAAGAAGGTGGCAAGACGGCCTTGATCTGCGAATCTGACCCATCCATAAAAGCCAAGATCAGCAACACTTTAAAGGAGATGGGCTATCGCCTCACGGAGCCTGCCTCTGCACTGGATGCGCTCAAAAAAATGAGTTTTCATGTATATGACATTGTTGTGTTGAATGAGAATTTTGATACAGAAAACCCGGATGCCAACGATGTGCTCAAGTACCTGGAGTCTCTTCCCATGAGCACGAGAAGGAATATTTTTGTGGCACTGATAAGCAGCAGATTTAGAACTATGGATAATATGACTGCTCTTAATAAGAGCGTCAATACCGTCATCAATGTGGAAAATATTGATGATATCAGCATGATTATTAAACTGAGCGTAGCCGACAATGAAGCTTTTTACCACATCTTTAAAGAAACCCTAAAGAAAACAGGGCGGATCTAACGGCTAAAGAATGTCAGGTTTCCTCCCCCAACATTTTGGCCCTTTGTAAGGCCTCCTCCGCCATTTCAATGAAACCTTCAGCCACACAACATTCGGCAAGACGTAGATAATAAAAAAGGTTGTGGGGATCCACGGAGATTGCCTTTTTGAAGATATCTATTGCTTTAAGCCAATGGTGCTCCATGGCAAGCGTATTTCCAAACCTATTATAGAATGTACCCTCAGATTCAGGATCTATCCTGACAGCATCTTCGTAAGCAGCATTCGCATCTTCAAGTTTTCCCTGCTTCACCAGAACGTCACCGAGATTGCAGTAATAAAGTGATTTTTCAGGCTCATATCTCAGGGACTTTCTGTAGGCATTTTCAGACTTCTCATATTGCCCTGCCTTGAGATAGGTGTCCCCAAGCTTGCCGTAAAAAAGGGGGGCTTCTGACGGATCAATGGTAACCGCCGTATCGTATGCCTTCTCGGCACCTGTGAAATCTCCGGCTGAAATAAGGGCGTCCCCAAAATTTATGAAAAACATGGAAGAATCCGGCTCCATTTCGGTGATCTTTTCAAAGATTTCAACGGCCTTATCCGTTTGACCGTTCCTCAGATACGCATCACCAAGGGCACTGAGCAGATCTATATCCTCCGACTGGGCGGTAACTGCCCTTTCACAGATATCGACAAGCCCGTCATGCTTCCCCTCATCCTTAAATATTTTGACCAGTTCATCAAATGCAAAACCGGTAAAAACCTTCCTTTCCAGTTCTTTTTTCAGAAGTTTTTCGAGACAATAGATGGCATCATCTATCCTTCCGCTCTCCCTGTATGCCCAGGCCAGAGACATAACGAGAGAATCTTCGCCAGGATTGTTCTCTATCAGTTTCTTATAGAGAACCATAGCATCCTCATAACGCTTTTCTCTCATGTACTTATCTGCAAGATCGTAAATCTGATCTGTTGTCTGTTTCTTGTTCATAATTCTTTCAATGAAAAAATTTTAAATTCTTTAGAATTGGGATTCTTACATTAGGCAAAGGTGATTTGCAAGCGCAATCCTTGACATCTTTTTGAAATTCTGTGATAAACAATCAAAATATGTTTCGTAACTATTCAACCACCAAGACACTAAAATCATATCATAATTTATGATAACCAGAGACATTTGATTAATAACGATTTCCGGAGACTATGGAGAAATATAATTAATTTCTACACTTTGTGCCTTGGTGACTTTGTGACTAAGTAGTTACTATGTTCTAATTTTACAGGTTTTACCATGTCCAGTTCCCCAAAAAAATCGATTCTCTGTCCTAACTGCAGGAAACTTATCAGTTCGGATGAACCTTCCTGTCCCTTCTGCGGGACAAACAAGCCCGGTTCCCGGCTAAAAAGAACTTTCTTCAGGAAACCAAAGGATATTATAAAGATTATCATTTATGCCAATTTTGCCATTTACATCTTTTCACTTATATTAACTCCTTTTAAGACTGGTTCCCCGGCAAATCCACTGACTTTTTTGGCCCCTTCTAACAGCAGTCTGCTCCTGCTGGGCGCTACGGGCACCATTCCGATCGACCAGTTCAATCGCTGGTGGACACTCATATCAGCTTCATTTATCCATGGCGGCATCCTCCACATATTCTTCAACATGATCGCCTTGCGACAATTGGGACCCTTTGTTCTGAAAGAATACGGTTTTAATCGCTTTGCAATCATCTATGTACTCAGCGGCATTGTGGGTTTTTACGTATCCTATCTGGCCGGTGTTCCCCTCACCATTGGGGCATCCGCCAGCATCTGTGGCTTGATCGGTGCTATTCTATATTATGGGAAAAGCCGTGGAGGACTTTACGGAGAAGCAATTTACAAACAGGCCATGGGATGGGTGATAGGTATTGCGATATTTGGCTTTATGATTCCTGGAATAAATAATTGGGGGCATGGCGGAGGAATTGTTGCAGGCATCCTAATCGGCTTGACTCTTGGCTACAGTGAGAGAAAAAGCAAAAACTTTCTCCATCAAACACTGGCAACTGTTCTTATCTCGCTAACCATCATCATTTTATTCTTTGCTATATTGCAAGCCGCTTACTACCGTTTTTTTATCCTATAACCCCTCTTCGCATTGACATACAAATCACAGCACATTATACTTTACTATGCGAAAAGGACAACAATTTGCAGATAAGATTGAAAGGAGAGGAACTTTGAAAAAAGTAAATTTGATTTTAATTTTAGTGATAGGTGCCTTTTTGATTTCCGGCTGCAATGCAGCATTTGTGATGGGAAACAAAGTTGTGGGCGTCAGTTCGGGAAAATTCATCTATACAGACGGGATATTAACTACTGATTATCCCTCCCCTTTTGACAAGGTATGGAAGGCCTGCGAAAAAACCATAGCCGACATGAGGACTACCGATATTGAAAAGGATAAGAAAATAGCCACGGGAACGATTGATGCAGTCGCAAGTGATGAAAAAATCCATATGTCCGTTAAATATGCAACAAAAAATTTAACGACGGTAGCTATACGTGTCGGCCTGGCCGGAAACAATCTTGCGTCACAGCTTATTCATGAAAAGATAAAAAAGAACCTTTCTGAAAAATAACTCCGGCATGTGTTTTTGCCCCTTCCCTAACCCCTCCCACTCCACCACACAAACGGCGGACTTTCAGCATGGGAGGGAAATACGAAAGACTCGCCTCCCCATCAAGGGAGATGGATATCTCTGTTGATATTTGTGAAGGAGGAATAATACTCTTTACGACGATATGCACCCAAACCATAAAAATGTCCATTCAGAGTTTGAACTGGAACTCTACCACGAAGTCAAAAAAGGCCTCTTTATCAGAAGACCCAATCGCTTCGTTGTTGAATGCTCTGTCGATGACAAAATCGTTCAGGCCTATCTGCCAAATCCGGGCAGATTATGGGAGCTCCTTCTTCCGGGCAGAACGATGTATCTCGTCAAAAATGACTCCTCAAAGAGAAAATACAGATATACAGCCGTTGCCGTGGAGCGGGAGGGTACACCCATTTTGCTTCATACTCATCTAACAAATGCCGTGGTACGACACCTGATAGAACACGGCAA
>JAUVKS010000186.1 GCA_030596145.1 Pseudomonadota bacterium
TGCAACAGGTTCTTGACAGGCAAAGGGCTATCTCCCAGGCCACCGGCAGACATGCCGAAACCCTGCTATCTTCTGGAGATACCATCCTGACCCACTGTTTCGCCGGTCCCGGTCTTCTCTACATGCTGCAATACGCCAGGAATAATGGCAAGGATATCCGGGTTATCTGCACTGAGACCAGACCCTATCTGCAGGGTGCGCGCCTCACCGCATGGTCGGTAAGCCAGCTTGGCCTGGACACCACGCTTATCACCGATAACATGGCGGCGCACTTTATGTCCCGGGGTATGATAGACAAGGTTTTCACTGCCGCGGACCGTATCGCAATGGACGGGACGGTGGCCAACAAGGTCGGAACCCTGCAACTGGCCATCTGCGCGAAGTTTTATGACATACCGATGTATATCCTCGGGTACGGCGGCCCCGACCGCCGTACCCCCAAGGGGAAGGACATTCCCATCGAGGAAAGAAACCCCAGAGAAGTTCTGGAGTTCCAGGGAACTTCCATCAGCGGCCCGGCTGTTAAGGCATACTACCCTGCCTTTGACCTGACTCCCCCGCATCTCATCACCGGAGTAATCACAAGGTCAGGCGTGCAGCTTTACAAATAATGTAAAATAAGTTGAAACGGCGTGTCGGACAGGATTGTCCAAAACAATTCAGATGGTCAGAACTCTGAGGCAAAGATAAGGTTTGACAGCTTCTTGAAAATTCAGGAGGTAAAGAATGTATCCACTGATATATCAGTGTTTAGTTTCATCATCTTTTTGCCGGTAAAGTGAACGGGGAGCTTTTCTCGTTATCTTACCGTTAAGCGGCCATAGCAATATTTCCTTTTCATCCGTTTTTTCTTCGACTATCTCCAGAATGGATTGCGGCAATAAATAACTTCTACCCCGTATCATGACATATACCAGAAACCAGGGATCTCCTGGGGCTCTATTGCCCCTTCTCCCGACAATCTTCCCTTTCTTGCCGTAATGGGCATGCCCCGGGTTATTTATGACTACCAAATCTCCTAAGTCCATCCGATCATCCCCCTTCTTTTTTATTACTTAATTATCGATAGCACAGATGCAATCATTATACAATTTGTAAATCATATGAATTTGATGGTTTCGTAAAAAGCTCCACTACGCCGCTTTACGGCATTGTAGTGGATAATTTAATCCGGATATGCTAAAGCATAAAAAAATCCACGGATAGGAGAGAAAAATGGAAATCAAGATGCCCCTCAAAATTCATGGTAATTATCAAGTATTCATCCGTGTAGAGGACTGGGAGACAAGGGTGCGATGCCAGAGATTGCTTGTTAAGGAATTATCTCCGGAACAAAGAAAGAAATATTATGGAGATCTGGATGAAAGTGAGGTGCCGACCCATCAGGTAAGTTTCCACGATTTTGGCTGTCGCAGGAATATAGAGGGTAAAATCAAGGAAAATACAGAGGATAAATTAGTTATTGATGTAAAAGGCAAAGAGTACGAATTTTCACCTTTCGTGCCGTCTCGCTGAGAAATTTATGAATCGTTTACTTTTTTTTGACTCCATAAACGTTGCGACACCGGAAGAGAACATATATAAACGTCTGGGATACCGAAAAGACAAAACTCAGCTTACGCCTCAACAGAAAGAGGAAGTCGAACGCTATATTGAAGATGCCCTCTCCCTCATTAATTTGAAGGGGGCAGGGATAAGTATTCCTGTCCAGGAAAAAAAAACATCCGGAATTATCCTTTCAACAGGCATTATATTTGAAAGTGTGCATCTGTCGGCATTTCTTGAAGACTGCCGGGAAATTGTGCTGATGGGAGCGACGGCGGGCAACGATATTATTGAGGTTATCCGGGAAGACTCTGCTGAAAATAATTTAACCCGTGCGGTAGTCTTTGACGCAGTAGCCAGTGAGGTTGTTGACGCGTCACTTGACTGGATTATGAATTATTTCAATCAGGAGTTTCGCAGAGAAAATAAACGTCTTACCCCAGAGCGGTTTTCTGCCGGCTATCATGATTTTTTGCTTGAAAATCAAAAGATCATTTACGATATTCTGCAACTCCAGCGTATTGGAATCAAAATAAATGAGAATTTTATACTTACACCGGAAAAGTCGGTCACGGCGGTTGCTGGAATTATTGGCTTCAGGTGATGTTAGATGAATAGTAAAAACAAGATAAATAATCTTCTGAAAAAAAGAATCCTCATCCTCGATGGCGCCACTGGAACGGAACTGCAAAAACGCGGCATGCCTCAGGGATTATGCCCGGAAACCTGGTGCCTTGAAAACCCGCACATCATTCAGGCGATTCATTCCGATTATCAAAAGTCTGGCGCTGATGTTGTTTACACCTGCACCTTTGGCGCCAACCGCCTTAAGTTAGGCCAGTATGGCATTCGCAATACAGGAAAGGTTAACAAGCGGCTTGCCTTACTCACGAGAGATGCCGTTGGCGATAAGGCCATGGTAGCCGGCGATATCGGCCCTTCCGGACAGTTTGTCAGGCCCTTTGGAAACATCGATTTCGAAGAAGCTGTCGAAGTCTTCAAAGAACAGGCGAGGGGGCTTCTTGAGGGTGGTGTCGATCTCTTTGTGATTGAAACCATGATGGACATACAGGAAGCACGTGCAGCATTGATCGCCGTAAAAGAGATAACAGACTCATTTGTCATGGTTACCATGACGTTTGAGGAAAATGGCCGCACACTCAATGGCACGGATCCTGTAGCGGCACTGATTACCCTGCAGAGCCTTGGGGCTGACGCCGTTGGGTGCAACTGTTCTACCGGGCCGGAAGGGATGCTCGAATATATCGCGGCAATGAAACCCTATGCAACAGTCCCTCTCGTGGCAAAACCCAATGCCGGTATCCCGAAGCTTATTGACAATGAGACCGTTTTTGACATGCAGCCCGCCGAATTCGCCTCTTTTGGCAAGGAATACGTCTCAACGGGTATAAATATTATGGGGGGTTGTTGCGGGACATCGCCCGCTCACATACATGAACTTAAGAAGGAAATTCGAAAAGAAAAACCTCTTGCTCCTTTTAGAAAATCAATAAGCGCCCTCAGCTCTGCCGGAAATTTCATAGTTTTGGAAAAAAACAAGCCTCTCTGTATCGTGGGGGAACGTATCAATCCCACAGGGAAAAAGAAACTTCAACAGGAGCTCCTTGAGGGCAAGATGTCCCTCATCCGGCAGATGGCTAAAGAACAGAAAAGAGATGGAGCAGGCCTTCTGGACGTTAACGTAGGGGTTCCCGGTATCGACGAAGAGAAGGCCATGCATGGCATCATCAGCCTCCTGTCGACCATTACCGATCTTCCTTTGGTCATTGATTCGTCAAAAGTGGAAGCAATAGAAGCAGCCCTCCGTTTGTATCCCGGCCGCGCATTGATTAACTCCATTTCCGGGGAGAAGGCAAAACTCAAAAAACTTCTGCCCATAGCGGCAAAATATGGGGCAATGTTTATTCTCCTGCCACTGACCGGCAAAGAAATACCAGCCACGGCAGAGAAGCGAAAAGAGATTATCAAGAACGTATTCAACGAAGCCGAGCGGTTCGGCTTTACTAAAAATGATATCGTTGTTGATGGACTAGTTATGACGGTGGCTTCCGATTCCATGGCCGCACTGGAGACACTGAAGACAATCGAGTGGTGTTCACACAAGTTCAGATGCAACACCATAGTCGGGCTTACCAACGTCTCCTTCGGGATGCCGCAGCGAATATGGATTAACGCTGCTTTCCTCGCAATGGCCCAGGCTTCCGGCCTGACAATGGCCATTGCCAATCCTTCAAGCGAAGAGCTGATGAACGTTAAAATGGCGGCGGATGTGTTGACGCAAAAGGATAAGGATGCTTCCTCATTTATTTCCTATTTTTCCGAAAGATCTCAAAAAAAAGAACCGGATGTAAAGGAGGGGAAACCCTTGCCGGAGCAAAAGGTGTTTCAGGCAATTCTGGAAGGAAACAGGGAAGAAATAGATGATTTTGTAAAGGAAACTCTTTCGTCCGGGACATCTGCTGACAGTCTTGTTCAAGACGTAATGATT
>JAUVKS010000145.1 GCA_030596145.1 Pseudomonadota bacterium
AAGACTTTATTACCTGAGGGAACTAACGGGCAAAAAGGCAAGGATAAAGGAACTTGGCAGAAGATGAAATGCATGGATTTGAACTGCGTGCCCGATGGCTTGGTTTTGACGCGATTGCCGGCGTAGATGAGGCCGGAAGGGGGCCTCTCGCAGGCCCCGTTGTCGCGGCAGCGGTAATCTTCCCTTCAGGTTACACAAACGGGGAGATCAGAGACTCGAAAAAGCTGACTCCCCTGAAAAGAGAAACTCTGTACAAAATAATAAGAAGTGACGCCATTTCCGTTGGTCTGGGCGCTATAGAAGCTTCTACCATAGACAGGATCAATATTCTCCAGGCAACACTGGCTGCAATGAAAACGGCCGTTTTGAATCTCTCCCCCCAACCGGATTATCTCCTCATAGACGGAACAAATAATATCGACATCCCCATCCCGCAGGAAACAATTATCAGGGGAGATTCCCTGAGTGTTTCCGTGGCAGCCGCTTCCATAATAGCCAAGGTATTAAGAGACCAGCTCATGGACAGATATCATGTCCTGTACCCCCAGTATAACTTCCTCAAGAATAAGGGATATGGCACAAAGGAACATCGAGAGGCAGTGAAAAAACATGGCCGATGCAAGATCCACAGGAGATCTTTCAGGATCAAATAACATAGAGAAGGGCAAAAAAGGGGAAGATATAGCGGCCGCCTGCCTGCGAAAAGAAGGCTACAGGATCATCGAGAGAAATTACAGATGTCTTTATGGAGAGGTCGACATTATCGCCATGGATGCCGGAGATGTAGTCTTTATCGAGGTAAAGAGCAGGAAATCGGACAATTTCGGCTCACCTGAAGAAGCAGTCAACATAATCAAACAGAGGAAAATTTCAAAAGTGGCGCTCAACTATCTGCAGAAAAAGGGACTTACCGACCACAACGCGAGATTTGACATTGTGGCTATAAGATTCATGCCGCAGGGTAACCGGGTGAAAATCATAAAAAACGCCTTTGACCTGGGATGTTGATCGAGAACCGTCATGCAAAAAGGAATATTATACATTGTTTCCACTCCCATAGGTAATCTGGAGGATATAACCCTGCGTGCTATCCGCATCCTGAGGGAAGTCCGGCTGATCGCCGCGGAAGATACGCGCAGGACAAGAATACTGCTCAACGCCTACCAGATTGACACACCCCTTACAAGTCTCCACGACCGGAACGAGCTGAAAAAGTGCATCCATTTGATAGCCAGACTGAATGAGGGGATGGACATAGCCTATGTCTCCGACGCCGGCACACCTGGAATATCCGATCCGGGGTATATCTTCGTTAAACAGGCCATTTCTGAATCCATCAGGGTTGTCCCTGTCCCAGGACCGGTCGCCGCGGTCGCCGCTCTTAACGTCTCCGGTCTTCCCATGGGCAGTTTCGTCTTCTTCGCGTTCCTGCCCTCCCGCCACGGAAAGAGAAGACATCTGCTGGAATCCATCAAAGAAGAAACAAAGACAATGGTGTTCTACGAATCACCCAACCGACTTGTAGCTGCCCTTCAGGATATCAATGAAATTCTCGGTGACAGACAGATTGCCGTATCCAGGGAATTGACAAAGATATACGAAGAAACACTGCGCGGCACTGTAAGTGAGATCAGTGAATCTCTCCGGGGAAAGAAGATAAAAGGAGAAATCACGCTGGTAATTTCGGGAGCCACAACCAATCACGCAGGCCGATCCTCAGACGAAATACGGGCAAAATTTCAGGAAGCAAGAAAAGACCCCTCCTCCTCCACCAGAGATATCATAGATGCCCTCTCGGAAGAAATGGACATGCCGAGAAAAGAAATATACAGACAAGTTCTTGATTTCATAAAGGAAAGCTCGAATAACGAAGCATCCTAACATCTTCTTTTTCCAATCTATCCTTTCCCATCTCTTATTATACATTACCGTAGATTGCAGGTTAAAAAGTGTCTCATTTTGTTATAGAAAAATTATTCAACCGTATATTAACATACATTTTTCTGTTTTCTTTCCGGGATTGACTACTCGGGGACAGGTTATTATAATGTCTTCGGAGGGCAGCAGGGAGATTGAGGGGGATTATCATGGAAACTTTCAAACAACAGGTAGAAAAACTCCTTGGTGAGGCGGATGTAAAGATTAACGGTTCTCGTCCCTGGGATATCAGGGTACATGATGAAGAATTATATCAGAGGGCTCTTTCTCAAGGCTCCATGGGCCTCGGCGAGGCCTATATGGATGGCTGGTGGGACTGTGATAAGCTCGATGAGTTCTTCAATAAGATCCTATCCGGAGAATTAAATGAGAAGGTCAAGGATTGGAAAATAGTCATTCAACATCTAAGGGCAAGCTTCCTCAACCTGCAGAAGAAATCAAAGGCGTTTCATATTGGCGAGCACCACTATGATATGGGAAATGAACTCTATAAATCGATGCTCGATAAACGTTTGACTTATACATGTGCCTACTGGAAAGACACAACGACGCTCGATCAGGCGCAGGAAGCTAAACTCGATCTCGTGGCCGGAAAGATAGGCCTGAAAGAGGGAATGAAGATTCTTGACGTCGGCTGTGGCTGGGGAAGTTTTGCCAGGTATGCCGCTGAAAAATATGGTGCCGAGGTTGTCGGTATCACCGTTTCAAAAGAACAGGTAAGGCTCGGGAGAGAGCTGTGCAGTGGACTCCCCGTAGAGATAAGATTGCAGGATTATCGGGATGTTGATGAAAATTTTGATCATATCGTCTCCCTGGGCATGATTGAACACGTTGGACAGAAGAATTATCGAACATTCATGGCGATGGTTCACCGTTGCCTGAAGGATGCCGGGTTGTTTTTTTTGCAGACCATAGGCGGCAACAGATCTGTCAAAAAATGTGATCCCTGGATTGAAAAATATATTTTTCCGAACAGCATGATACCTTCAATAAAACAACTCGCAAAATCCTTTGAAGGTTTGTTTGTTGTGGAAGACTGGAAGAATTACGGGACAGACTATGACAGGACATTAATGGCATGGTTTGAAAACTTTGACAGAAACTGGGACAATATAAAGCATATCTACGATAAATACTTCTATCGTATGTGGAAATATTACTTACTCTCCTGCGCGGGATCATTCCGGGCGCGTAAGAATCAACTGTGGCAAATAGTACTTTCGAAAAAGGGCATGAAAAACGGTTGGGGAATTTATACTAAATGACACAACCAAGGCAGCCCGGCCTGATTATGGTCCCGCAAAATTACTTCAACAGTGGGCTCAACTCGCCAAACATTGTCATAAGCTGATCAAAGTATTTTGGATTTTCGAGGCTCATAATCTTGTCCCAATTCTCCATAATCTCCTCGGGAGCAGGAATTCTCTCACCATCCGAGAGTATCGTGCCCGGACCGGTCATTATCGCGCTCCTGCTGTAATAACCAAGAATGGCATTGATCATAACTCCGGAGTCCTCACACTGTTCGGAACACATGTAGAGTACCAGAGGGGTGATGAAATCCGGTTTCATCCTGGCAAAAAGGTCGGGCGGCAGAACATCTTCCGTAAGCCGTGAAGCGGCAAGGGGAACAAGAACATTGGTCTTGATATTATACTTAGCCCCCTCAAACTTCAACACATTGGCAAACCCGGCAAGAGCCATCTTTGCTGAAGCGTAGTTGCTCTGACCGAAGTTCCCGAACAGGCCGGCGCCCGAAGTTGTCATGATAATCCTTCCATAACCGTTCTCACGCATATTTATAAAGGCAGGTCTCGTAACACAGTAGGCCCCCTTCAGGTGGACACCCACAACGGCATCCCAGTTTTCCTCCTCCATCTTGTGAAAAGCACCGTCCCGGAGAATACCCGCGTTATTCACGAGTATATCAACCTTGCCGAACGCGTCGATGGCTGTCCGGACAATATTCTCTCCACCTTCAACAGTTGCCACGTTATCATAGTTCGGCACCGCCTCACCGCCGAGTACTTTTATCTCTTCAACAACCTTATTTGCCGCCGCGCTATCCGACCCGACTCCATCCCTTGTACCGCCAAGATCGTTTATCACTACCTTCGCCCCTCTCTTCGCAAATTCAAGGGCGTGACATTTACCCAAGCCGGAGCCGGCACCGGTTACAATAGCAACTCTGCCTGTAAAATCAATCTTCGACATATTCCGCTCCCCTCCTTATCATTCCCGCTAATCCCTGTTCGGCAGAGACGCCTCGAAATGACCTATTATCTTGACATCTTCGTTTTCATCCCTGGCTACAACCTCACAGAAGATAATGTTTTCCCCATTCTCCACGCGTTTATCCAACACCTTACCGGTAATACTGATAGTGCTTCCCGGTTTCGTCATCCCAGAAAAGCGCACTCCGAATTTTTTCAGGTACTTCTTCGGAACCCAGCCGGTAATCGCCTGGCCCACAAACCCCATGATCAGCATGCCATGCGCTATGACACCATTCTTCATACCAACCGCCCTGGCAAAATCATCGTCCGTATGGAGAGGATTGAAATCGCCCGATGCCCCCGCATACATCACATGCTGAAGCTTCTGAAGAGGTCCCTTAACCAGTTCGGGCATGTCGTCTCCCACGTGGATATCTTCATAAAATAGTTCCTGTGTCATGACAACCCTCCTATTTCCTCTCAATTATCAACGATCTCGCCTTCGCGACATCCTCGCCCATCTGGTTTTTGTACCGCACTTCCAGGGTAACCATATCCATTTTGGAACCGGACTTGCTCTCCTTTTCCTCGATGTTTATCACCCTGGGCGTCCCGGTGATGATATCTCCCGGATATATCTGCTGGTAATATTCGTATTCTTCCTCACCGTGCAGCACCATCATAAAATTGATCTTCAGATCGTTAATAATGGCGGGCATCTTGTCACACCACATCATGGGAACGACCAGAAATGTTGGAGGAGCGGGTGTATCTTTATACCCTTCCGCAATAGCTGCTTCTTTATCCAGATAGATAGGATTAGGGTCACCGATCGCTTTCGCAAGCTCCCTGATTTTGCCTCGTTCCACTTCCCATATAATCGGCGAATACTCCGTGCCGACTTTTGATAAATCAGCCATAGACTACCTCCCTTCTGGGTGTATTTTTACACTATACACCATATTTACCTATAATGGCGATACTGCACACATTCATAAATGGAAATCCGCCCAGATTGTGCGTCAGACCAATTTTCGGATCCTTCAGCTGCCTCTGATCAGCTCTGCCATGTAGCTGCAGGTACATTTCATACAGCATGCGCAGACCGGACGCCCCGATGGGATGGCCGAAACACTTCAGCCCTCCATCCACCTGACATGGAACTCCGCCGTCAAGATCATAGAAACCATCCATAACATCCCTGGGCGCCTGA
>JAUVKS010000028.1 GCA_030596145.1 Pseudomonadota bacterium
TTGTCTTCAATCTCGGAAAGGATATATTGCCGGAAAAACTAAAAGAGTCTCTCGCCCGTGATGAAATCAGACATATTATTATCATAGGCCAGGGCACAGCCGCCATTGCTGGTGCTGCTATTGCTGACGGCCTGACAAGATATCTAAAAGGCACCCATATAAAAATTGACTCCAAAACGGCTTCCGAATTCAGTGGATTTTCCCTTGAGGACAACCTGAGTGATACGCTGGTCATTGCCATAACACAATCGGGTACAACCACGGACACCAACCGCGCAGTAGCCATGGCTTCGGAGCGTGGGGCTACAATCATTGCCATTGTGAACAGAAGACAATCCGACATAACCAGCATGGCAGATGGCGTTTTCTACACGAGTGACGGGAGAGACATTGAAATGTCTGTGGCCTCAACAAAGGCATTCTACTCCCAGATCATCGCCGGTCACGTACTGGCGCTGTGTTTTGCCAGGATATTGAAGACTGTCTCGGACGATTTCATTGCGAGAGAACTCATCAACCTGGAGCAGGCCCCCGACATGATGAGGAGGATAGTGGAAAAGAAGGGAAAAATAGAGGAGAGTGCCCGAAGGTTCGCCAAACAAAAGAAATACTGGGCGGTGGTGGGAAGCGGACCAAACAAGGCTGCAGCAGATGAGATAAGAATCAAGTTGAGCGAATTATGTTACAAAACGATCTCTTCAGATATTGTGGAAGATAAAAAGCACATAGATCTCTCCGCCGAGCCCCTTATCATCGTCTGTGCGGCGGGAAGTCCCGACAACGTTACGGGAGACATTATTAAAGATGTGGCCATATTTAAGGCCCACAAGGCGGGGGTAATTGTTTTTGCCGATGAGGATGAAAAACGGTTCAATGAAATTGCCGATTCAGTTATTACGATACCCAGAACACAAATGCCTCTGCCAGTTATCCTCAACACCGTGGCGGGACATCTCTGGGGTTACTATGCTGCTGCCAGTATTGACGAAGATGCCTTCTTTATCCGGGAGTTCAGAAGCAGGCTGAGTCTGGAAACAATTGAAGAGGACAAAAAGCATTATTCTATCTATGAAAGGATTGCTGACAGAAATCTCCATATGATTCTTGAGGAATTCTCAACAAAGTTTAACAAGCTAAGGAGTAGTGGAATTCTTTCGCTGATGAACGTGCAAACTGTTTCCGATATTGCTCTTCTTTTGAAGTATGCCGCCGGGAAATTACCGCTGGAGGACCTCGACAACGATTTCGAAGATGGTAATGACGGCGCCTCCCCTATTGATCTTCTTGATATCTCTCTGGGACATGCTATAGATGAGCTTTCGAGACCGATTGACGCGATAAGACATCAGGCAAAAACGGTCACCGTGGGGACAAGCAGAAAAGAGGATCTTAAGGGTATCCTCTTTGACCTCCTGGTTGAACTCGGTTTCGCAACAAAAAACCTGCCAAGCAAGGATGTTCTTATCATCAAAAGGATCCAAAAAGCCATATCCCTTGTCAAGGGACACACTCTCTACAACATTAACAATCTAGATGTAGACGGAAAACCTCAGGATACCTCAACCATAACTATAAACAGAAAAGGTGGTATCTCTCTGCAGATGAAATCGAGAGCAGAGGCGTCAGCTACCCTGATGGGAACTAAAAAGACTATTGTCAGGACGGGTGAAATCTATGTAGGTTTCGGGAAATCGGACGGGGCTTCCATTGTTACCATGCCTCTTTTGCGGGAAAGAACCATAGTAAAAAACTTGCTTCTTATACACGTAGATTTCAATGAATTACTATCACCGGATGAAAAAAAAGAAGTTCTTGGAGACCGCTATTATGACATCAGAAACCTCATTGATGAATATAATCTCCCATGGGATGATAGTTACCTTGAAAAAATTCCCATGGGGATTCTTCTGGGCGAAGCTCCCGAGGTGATCGCAGCCGAGATAAAGAAATTTATAGAATGAAATCAAAAGCTTTATGTAAAAAAAACTGATATGACAGATGGGAATCAATCTGTTTTAGGACAGGCGTGACGCCTGTCCTACTATTAGTATAAGAAGAAAGTAGGTGTAAATATGAGAACCAAATTTATTTTTGTGACCGGTGGAGTTCTTTCCTCTCTCGGCAAGGGGCTTGCGGCAGCCTCCATCGCCGCTCTCCTTGAGTGCAGGGGACTGAGTGTTACCAATCAGAAACTGGATCCCTACATTAATATTGATCCGGGTACCATGAGCCCCTTTCAGCACGGGGAGGTTTTTGTTACGGATGATGGAGCGGAAACGGATCTGGATCTGGGACACTACGAACGATTCACAAGCACCCGTATGGGGAAGAGCAATAACCTTACCACGGGGCAGGTTTACTTTTCAGTTATTTCAAAAGAGAGAAAAGGAGATTATCTCGGAAAGACCGTCCAGGTTATTCCACATATCACAGACGAAATCAAAGACTACATCAAAACGGCGGCAACGGGCTTTGATGTAGCCATTGTAGAAATTGGCGGGACAGTAGGTGATATCGAAAGTCTTCCTTTTTTGGAGGCTATCAGACAATTTCGCAACGAAGCAGGGAAAGAAAATGCGATTTTTATTCATCTGACCTGGGTTCCCCACCTCAAAACCGCTGGCGAGGTAAAAACAAAGCCAACCCAGCATAGCGTCAAGGCTCTTCGCGAAATCGGTATTCAGCCGGACATCCTCCTGTGCCGTGCGGAAAATTTACTTTCTGAAGACATAAAGGCAAAGATATCCCTCTTCTGTAATGTGGAGATGGCAGAGGTCTTCACCGCCAAGGATGTGGATTGTATCTATGAGGTACCTCTTTTCTTTCATCAGGAAGGACTGGATGAAAAAATTGTCAAGTTATTAAATATCTGGACAGGGCAACCCCGTCTGAAAGAATGGGAGGATGTTGTAAGCAAGATAAAGAATCCCCTGCATGAGGTTACAATAGCCATTGTTGGAAAGTATGTTGGCCTGACAGACTCCTATAAAAGCCTGAATGAAGCACTTGTACATGGAGGTATCGAAAGTGATTGCAGGGTAAATCTGCGCTTCGTTGATTCGGAGAAGATAGAACAGGAAGGAATAGATAATAAGCTCGATGGTATCGACGGCATACTTGTGCCGGGGGGGTTCGGTCATAGAGGTATCGAGGGAATGATTCAGGTAATACAACATGCCCGGGTTAGTCGAAGCCCGTTCTTTGGCATCTGCCTCGGTATGCAGATGGTGGTGGTGGAATATGCAAGAAATGTATGCCAGTTGGAGAATGCCAACAGTTCTGAATTTGATAGGGAGACCAAATACCCTGTTATTGATCTCCTTCCTGAACAAAAAAATGTTACCGAAAAGGGAGCTACCATGAGGCTGGGAGCCTATCCCTGTCATCTGGAAAAAGAATCTTTTGCCTTTGATGCTTACGGCAAAAGGGAAATAAAGGAAAGACACAGACACCGCTATGAACTAAACAATGATTTTACAGACATGCTCACTCAAAACGGGTTATTTATCAGCGGAACATCACCGGATAGACGTCTAACAGAAATAGTGGAAGTCAAAGATCATCCCTGGTTTCTTGGTTGTCAATTTCACCCGGAATTCAAATCAAGACCGACGAAGCCGCATCCCCTTTTCAGCAAGTTTATCAAAGCATCTCTGGAAAATAAAAATTAAGCTTCGTTATTACCCGTTTATTCTCTCTCTCAGCTTTCCAGAGCATTTGAAAGTAACAACAGTCCGGGCATCCAGCATAATAGTTTCACCAGTCTGTGGATTTCTTCCCTTCCTGGGATTTTTCTGCCTGACAGACCACTTTCCGAAGCCGGAGATACCAACGTCATTCCCACTTCTTAGCTCATCTTTTATCAATTCAAACACGCTCTCAACCAATTCTACACATTTTCCCTTTGAAAAATCATTTTGGGCACAAAGGTGCTCAACAATCCTGGCTTTTGTAAGTGTCATGATCCTCCCCTTTCTGACTCAATCTTTCTATAGTTACTAAAAATTTGCCAAATTGATTAACTAACTAAGTTAATACAGAAATTTTTTGTAAATTTCAACTACATTTTCATAAAAAATGCAAAAAAAGCAAAATAATGTTTAGTATCCGATAAAACCCCATGGTCCTTCCGCCACAACGAAGCATGAAAGTGGAAACTGTTTAGCCCCACCTTTTTGTCATTCCCGCCTGTCTGCAGTGCCTGCACAGGCAGGCGAAAGCGGGAATCTACAGCAATAGGTTCCCAATCGAGTTGGGAATAACAGAACAGAAACTGTGTGTAATTAACTGAAATCCTTAACTTTAGGCACTTTAGCTCACTTTAAACTTTAGGAACTTTCATATAAACAACCTTCCTCCCTGATAGACGACAAAGGCCACGATCCAGGCGAGGGAGGTGTTAAATGCGACACTGAATAATGCCCACCTCCAGGAGTCAGTCTCCCGCTTTATGGCTGCTATGGTGGCCAGACATGGAATATACAGCAGGACAAACAACATCATGGCATAAGCGGCCAGCGGCGTCATCCCCGAAGTCTTCAGGACATTTCCAAGGACCTCGCCTTCCTCCTCACTTCCCGTCGCATAGAGAACTCCCATGGTACTGACAACGATTTCCTTGGCCACGAATCCCGTTAAAAGGGCGACACTGCCCCGCCAATCGATACCGATGGGGGCAAAAACAGGAGCCATGACCTTTCCCATGCGGCCTATATACGACTTCTCCGCCTTTTCCGCGGATCGCGCCCTTTCAAGCTCCGCAATCGCGTCATCCCTGGCGCTTTCCAGCGCCTCTCCGGCCGGTACTGTAACTTCCGACATCTTTGCCTGGTACAATGCCTCAATGCCGCGAATCTGGGCATCATAATCACGAGAAAACTGAATATTCTGAGGAAATGCTGAAAGCGCCCACACAATAACCGAACCGATCAGTATGATACCACCCATTTTCTTGATAAATATCTTGCCCCTGTCCCACATATGAATCATCAGGCTACTAAACATGGGCATCCTGTAAGGGGGAAGCTCCATCACAAATGGCGCTGTATCTCCTTTAAGGAGAGTGGATCGAATGAGCCGGCCGGCAAGAATGGCAAACACGATACCTATGAGGTAAAGCGAAAATATTACATTCCCTGCCCTTCCCGCGAAAAAAGTACCTGCCAATAGAATGTAGATAGGAAGACGGGCGGAACAGGACATAAAGGGATTGATCAAGACAGTAAGGATGCGGTCTTTCCTGCTTTCCAGGGTACGCGTGGCCATGATGGCCGGCACATTGCAGCCGAATCCCATGAGCATGGGGATGAAAGACTTGCCGTGCAGCCCTATAAGATGCATGATCTTATCCATAAGGAAGGCTGCCCGTGCCATATAACCGGTATCTTCAAAGAGGGCGATACAGAAGAAAAGGATCAGGATATTGGGGAGAAAGATAGCCACACTCCCCACGCCTGCAATGATGCCATCTATGATCAGAGACTTGAATAACCCATCAGGCAGAAGACCTCCCGCAACGCCGGAGATCAAATCGATTCCGCTTTCTATCCATCCCATCGGATAGGCGCCGAGAGTAAAGGTCATCTGAAACATTAACCAGATGAAAAAGATAAAGATGGGAAAGCCAAGGAACCTGTTTGTAAGGATAAGATCGATATTACGCGATACATCAACACGACTTTTTCTGGAGGTTTTGAGCACTTCCCTGATAATACCGGTGATAAAACCGTATCGCTCCTCGGTCATTACAATCCCCGGGTCTTCATTATACTGTCTGGTAAGACGCTCACGGTGCTTATGGGCTTCTTCAAGAACGATTTTCCCATGATGATTGTCCGTTCCCTCAAGAACTCGCTTTTTAACAACTGCATCATCTTCAAGAAGCTTGATCGCGATCCACCTGACATCATAGGAAAAGCTATCCTGAACCCTGTCCGCGATAAAATCCGACAATGGAGCGATAGCTTCTTCAATGTCCTTGCTGTACTTGACACGGCGTTCTTTAGGCAGCCCCTTGGGAGACTCGGCTACCTCAATTACCTTTTTCAGAAGGTCATCGATGCCCTCGTCCCTGTTGCCGACCGTATATACGACGGGAACATCGAGGAGCTCGGAGAGTTTGCTGTCGTCGATCCGGATTCCACGGTCATGTGCCATATCGGACATGTTCAGTGCAAAAACAACCCTGGTATCAAGCTCCCGAAGTTGGGTAGCCAGATAAAGACTGCGTTCCAGGTTAGTGGAATCGATAATATCGATCACCACATCGGGTTTCTCATCAAGAATAAAATCGCGGGCGACGATCTCTTCCAGAGAAAAAGCCGTAAGACTATAAGTTCCGGGAAGATCGATAATCTTAAAATCATATCCGTGCTTGTGCAGGTGACCTTCCTTCTTTTCCACCGTAACACCGGGCCAATTCCCCACTTTCTGACGCGTCCCCGTGAGATTATTGAATATCGTCGTCTTTCCCGAGTTGGGGTTTCCAGCCAGCGCTATGGTCAAGGTTTTTGGAAACTTCATGCTTTACCTTCTCTTACGTTCTCAACGGTGATCTGCGCGGCTTCTTCCACACGAAGCGATACATGATACCCTTTAATGACCAGTTCGATTGGATCTTTCAACGGGGCATATTTTTCCACGTAAATCTCCGAACCTTTTATAAATCCCATCTCAAGGAGCCTCCGCCGAAAAGAACCGTCACCGCCCACACGGGTGATTACACCGGTCTGTCCTTCTTCCATTTCGCTAAGGTACATTCTTTGCCCTTTCATCGTAGTCACCTCTCCCTTGGGGGAGAAAGCCAGGGTGAGGGGGAAACTCCACATTCTCGCCCTGTAAAATTTCAACTGCAGCGGGATATTAAGCCCGAAACCGAAAAATGTCAAGGTTTTTGGATATCTATTGTTTTATCTGTCTTCCTTTTCTGCTATTATCACCAAACAAAAACAGAAAAAGGAGAGCAGGAAATGAAAGCAAAATACATGGACACACTAAAAAAATATAATGAAAAATTTGGGGCAGACAAGGTGCGTGAAATTGAAGATAAGCTTGAAACCTTAAAGGAAGAAATTATATCAGAAAATGAATCGGTACTCACCTGGTTACCACCCCCCAAAAGAGACGTAACAATCGGCACTTTATTACAAAAACCATATCAAGACCTCATCCATGAAATGGAAGAGAAAATGGGTAAATGAAACAAGAGAAAGTTATCCTGAGCCGAGAAACAACCCCCCAGGGGGAGTTACAATTACAACAACTGGCAGAGACTGATGGAACAGACCAGCCTGTCTACGAGATAATCTTCAATGGCGTCTTTCTGATGGCCAGTTATAACGAACTGTCGGCAAAGGCTGTGGGCACGCTGGCCGTTCGGCCATTGGCACCGGATAGGCAAGATATAAGGGTTTTGGTTGGCGGCCTTGGAATTGGTTATACGCTCCAGGCCATTCTGGACTTCGATGGAGTACAGACCGTGGATGTTGTTGAGATCCAAAAACATATCATAGGCTGGGCAAAGAGCTACTTCAGCAAATTGAACGGCCATGCCCTTTCCGACCCACGTGTGCATCTTTTACAGACGGATCTGGTTGACTACCTTCTAAAGACAGAGGAAATCTACGATGTTATCATTCTGGATGTTGATAACGGCCCTACGCGGCTGGCACTTGAAAGCAACCAGAGACTGTATGAAAGACCAACTCTGTCCAGGATCAGAGACCTGCTAACGGATGGTGGTGTGCTGGCCGTCTGGGCATCGGAGAAATGCCAGGCCTTTCAGACAAGGCTCGAAGAGGCCTTCGCCCAGTCAGAAGTAATTACGGTACAGGAAATGGACAGGCGCGGCCGTCCAACTGACTATTTCATCTACCGTACACGCTCATTCAAACCAACCAACAATACAGAAAACATCAGAAAAAACGAAAGGTTTTTATAAAGCCGTTGTGGCGATAGCTTATCAAAAACAAAGGAGAAAATTTGGATGAGAAAAAGTGACGTTGTTATCTTAGGAGGAACAATGGGAATCTCTGCAGGTATGAGCTGTAGGAATCATTATCCCGATAAAACAATTGCTATGATCAGAAAAGAGGTTACAGTACAAGTTCCATGCGGTATTCCCTACCTCTTTGGCACGGTAGCCACGCCTGAAAAAAATATTATACCTGATCGTATTTTGGAGAGTAACCAGATAGAGTTAATTCAAGATGATGCCATTGATGTGGACAGGTCAAAGAAGGTCGTTCTGCTTGCAAGTGGGGAGACTGTTGGATATGAAAAACTGGTTTTTGCCACCGGTTCGCTCCCCCTTGTCCCGCCCATTCACGGGGTTGATAAGAAAGGTGTCTTCCCCGTGCAAAAAGACCTCAGTTATTTATGGCACTTACTCTATCAGATGGATAAGGTAGAAAATGTTGTCATAATCGGTGGTGGATTTATAGGTGTAGAGTTTGCTGATGAATGCAGAAAAAACAGGGATATTAATATAACCGTTGTAGAGATGTTGCCACACTGCCTGCAGGTTTCCATGGATGAGGAATTTTGTGAGGAGGCCGAATCTGCTTTAGCAGAAACAGGCGTAAAAATTATCACGAATGAAAGAGTGGTTTCCATCCTTGGTAATGAGAAGGTAACCGGTGTTGAACTGGCAAGTGGTAAAAAGATAAATGCAGATATGGTCATTCTTGGTTTGGGAGCCGTGCCCAATACGTCTCTTGCTGGAAAAGCAGGTCTCGAATTAGGATTCAGAAATGCTGTTAGAGTGGACAGACACATGCGGACAGTTACTGACATGGATGTTTTTGCCTGTGGCGATTGTGCCGAAAAGTTCTCTTTTTTTGACGGCAGGCCAAGTGGTATTATGCTTGCTTCGGTAGGTAGTTCAGAGGCGCGAATTGTGGGAGCAAATCTGTTTTCACCAACCTGCTATAATATAGGTACGGTAGGCGTATTTTCAACTTTGATCAATGAGAGGGCCTTTGCCGCAGCCGGAATAACTGAAAGATACGCGAAAGAGGCAGGATGTGAAACAGTTATAGGAACAGAGACATCAACAGATACACATCCGGCAGGAATGCCTGGATCCAGCGTAGTAAAGTTAAAGCTTATCTTTGCCAAAGACACGGGCGTTCTTCTTGGGGGCGGTTTGTCAGGAGGTAAATCCGTCGGTGAAATGATTAATGTAGTCAGTGCATGTATTCAACATAGAATGACAGCCCATGATATAATCATGTTCCAAATGGGTACTCACCCTGCCCTTACTCCATCTCCGATCATGTATCCTCTTGTAAATGCGGCATGCAAGTGCATTGGCGGCTTTAAGAATTAATATAAATATATTGATATAAGTTACTACTCGTTCACAAATTCATGACAGGAAATGGACAGGCGCGGGCATCCACCGAATACTTCATCTACCGAACACGTTAATCCAAATCAAAAATAGAAAAGAGCGTGGAAGCTGAAGTTATGGGAGACCATAAACACACTTCCACGCTTTTTTTGTGGAGGCTACCCCAGGATTCTATCAACCTCTTCCGCATCAAGATCTGTGACGAGAGGTATCCCGCTGACTCTGGCAGCTTCGGGGGTCAATGTAGCTATATCGTCGCGAGTTATGTGCTCAATGGCAAACTTGCGTGAACCGCACATGAACTGACTGAGACCCTGAGCGAGTCGCTCATAATAAGTGTAAAGCGCGATAGCGGAAGTTGGTATTCTGTCATAATCTTTACCATACTCACGCTTCAGTTCCTCCGCGGTGACAAAAATGGATTCCCTGGTTCTGCCGAAACGCTCGAGATAGACGGGAAGCTGTCCGGCTTCTATTTCTTTGCCGATGGTCTTGCCGACCATAACCGCCGCGAGAGGTGAGCGTGCCATACCGATCGCCTTCACGTAGGGTGCACCAAGGGCGAGACCCTTAAACATCTGGTCCTCCAAAATGAAACCACCTGCAAGTATAATATCGGGAACATACTCACCTTTTTTAGCGAGACGCTCACAATACTGCTGGGTAAGTGACCACATCTCGACACCAGGTAAACCCCATTCATTCATCATGCGCCATGGACTCATACCTGTTCCACCGCCCGCGCCGTCAACGGTGAGGTAATCTACCTTTGCAAGAGAGGCAAATTTGACCGCCCGTGCCAGATCGGCGGGTCTGTATGCACCTGTCTTCAGTGCAATGTACTTGGCCCCGGCTTTCCGAAGTTCTTCGACACGCTCTATAAAATCCTCTTCCGTAACCATACCGACACGGGAGTGTCTTTCAAACTCCGTAAAGGTACCCTTTTTAAACTCCTCTATCCTGTCAGGATCGAGCGGATCAGGAAGCACGATGTATCCCCGTTTCTTGAGAAGCTGGGCCTTTTCAAGACTCTTTATCTTAACCTCACCGCCTATGTCTTTTGCACCCTGCCCCCATTTTAGTTCGACCACCTCGACTCCGAGTTTTTCTATGCCGTATTCCTGTACGCCAAGCCGTGTATCTTCCACATTTGCCTGCAGGACAATAGCACCGTAGCCGTCACGCTGCCACTCCTGGAAAAGCTTGACGCGCCTCTCAAGCTCGGGCGAATAAACAACCCTTCCATTCTCGATCTTTGACTCGACATCCATCCCGCAGACGTTCTCACCTATCGTAAGGACTGTACCAGTCAAAGCCGCGCCGATTGCCAGACCATCCCAGTTTTGCAGAGCAACATTTGTTGAACCCAGTCCGGGAATAACGATGGGCAGACGTAACTTAATAGCCTTGTCGGGGCCAAGCGTCGTCTCAAGGTCTACATTCGGAAAGATGGCTATGTCGGAATCCGCTTCAATGCCGACAGCACCCACAGCCGTTCCCATTATGTTGAAATGGGAAAGGTCAATAGGGTAATCCTTCTGTGATGCGGTTGTCATGATACCGAATGGTTGAGGATAAATGACCTCATGGCCGCGGTAGGCGCTCTTGCCGACCTCGCACATGCCGATGCATCCCTCAACACAGGTCACGCACATTCCGCTTACCGGACACCAGTCACCGCCTGTCCTGTTTTTTGTCAATGTCGCAGCCGTTGCATTATATCTTGTAAGTGTCATCTCTTTCCTCCTTATTATTTATCTATATTTCTTAAAGTAATTTAATTTTAATAAACCTTGTGCCCTGTCGCACCAACACTTTCTGAGCAGTACGTACAGAAAGGACAGGTTTCAACCGGTGTCAGGTTCTGGCATCCGCCGCAGAGACCATTCACAAGATTGTCCGCCGTGCAGGCCCGTTCGCAGACGGGACATATCCATTCACAACCGCCACAATTGCGGCATTCCTCCGGTGTGACACCAAAAGCTACTGAAACCCTGCGAGAGGTGCCGCGGCCAATGAACCCGATACCGCCTGACTGCATCTGCTCTTTGCAGTAGCGCACACAGAGTCCGCACAGAATACAGTTTCTGTCCTTTATCTTAAAGCGAACCTCGTTGATACCCATGTTTGCGGCCATATCTTGCAGGGTTTTTGAATTCGGACAGGAAGATATTAAAAGCTCAATTATTACCTTCCTTGCTCTCTTAACCTTTTCCGAAGCGGTAAGGATTACCTGTCCTTCCGCTACCGGCAGTGTGCAGGATGCTTCAAGTGATGATCGATCACCCTTGATCACTTCAACTATACAGACCCTGCAGGCGCCGTAAGGACTCAGGCCGGAATAATGGCAGAGAGTTGGTATTACAATGCCCATCTCTCCTGCCGCCTCAAGGACGGTTGTCCCTTCCGGTACTCTTGTCTTGATTCTATCTATAGTCAATTCAACCATGATTTTCCCTCTTTATGAAACTATAATTGCATCAAATTTGCAGCTATCGAGGCAGAGGCCGCACTTGATACATTTTTCCTGATCAATTACATGCGGCTCTTTCTTTTCACCAGATATTGCATCCTGTGGACAAACCTTGGCACATACGGTACAGCCGTTGCAGTTTTCTTCATCAATGGTAAATGTGATAAGCGCTTTGCAAACACCTGCGGGGCATCGTTTTTCTTTTATATGTGCTTCGTATTCATCGCGAAAGTATCTGATGGTGGAAAGAACGGGATTGGGGGCGGTGCTGCCGAGGGCGCAGAGTGAGGTCTCCTGTATGACCCAGCCAAGTTCCTCCATAAGATCGATATCTTCCTCCTTGCCCCTCCCCTCAGTTATATCGGTGAGGATATCGAGCATTCTGTCCACTCCTTCACGACAGGAAACACACTTGCCGCAGGACTCTTCGGTCAGGAATCTGGTGAAATACTTTGCCACATCGACCATGCATGTGGTTTCATCCATGACCACCATCCCGCCAGAGCCCATCATTGAACCCACATCGTAGAGTCTGTCAAAATCAACGGGAGTATCAAGGAGATTTTCAGGGATACAGCCGCCCGATGGCCCCCCCGTTTGTACGGCCTTGAATTTTTTATCACCGGGGATTCCGCCGCCAATATCATAGATTATTTCTCTGAGGGTAATACCCATGGGGACTTCGACAAGGCCGGTGTTGTTGATCTTGCCTACAAGGGAGAATATCTTGGTGCCCTTGCTTCCCTCTGTTCCGATTTGCGAGTACCAGTCGGCGCCGCGGTTGATTATGAGCGGCACATTTGCCCATGTCTCAACATTATTGAGATTGGAAGGTTTTCCGTAGAGTCCTTTCTCGACTGTGTGAATATGCTTTGCACGCGGCTCGCCTATCTTTCCCTCCAGGGATGCCATAAGGGCTGTTGATTCTCCGCAGATGAATGCGCCACCCCCCCGTGCGATCTTGATGTCAAAGTCAAAGCCGGAGCCAAGTATGTCTTCTCCAAGAAGGCCGTATTC
>JAUVKS010000215.1 GCA_030596145.1 Pseudomonadota bacterium
GTTAAATTGTGGCGGTAACGTGAGATAGGTTCATGAGGGGCAAGTGTCTCAAGCCACTCTTTGTAATCATGGTGAAGGCCGGATTCGTTGTCGTTTATGAAGACAGATGCTGTGATGTGCATTGCGTTTACAAGAACAAACCCTTCCTGAATTCCACTTTCATTGATACACTCTTCCACCTGCCCGGTGATATTAACAAATTCCATGCGTGCAGGTACGTTAAACCAAAGCTCTTTTCGATAGGATTTCACGGCACCCTTCCTTCTGTTGAACTGGTTAAATTAAAGATTGGTTCGGAAAATCGATCCTGTTAATGATCCATAAGTTATTTTATAAAACTTTTGCAGGTTTGTGTCACGGAATATTTATTGAAACATTCCTGACTTTTTGTTATTGAGTAAAGATAAGTATGAAGAGTAGTGAAGCTTGGTCATTTAGACATGTCGAGATCAAGCTATTCTTAAAGATCGATAGTAAACTGTAAAAGGAGGATACTATGAAGGCAAAGTGGCTTGCAGTAATTAGTATAATAGTCAGCATGTTCTTTCTGACTGCCCCGGCAGGTTTTTGTGGTGATCAGAAGAGTGCGGCAGAATGGACACAGTTAGTCGAACAGATAGGTGCTAATGGTACCGTTAATTGGACTACAGGGATTATTGAGGCTATCGGGATTGGGGCACCTCCTGAAAAGTACTTTGGAAAACCCCAGGCGCGACCCATGGCGCTCAGGGCAGCCCAATTAGATGCCTACCGGAATATACTCGAAGTAGTAAAAGGCGTACGGGTAAGCTCTACAACTTTAGTAGAAGACTATGTTACTAAAAGCGATATTATAAGAACAAAGGTTGACGGCCTGGTCAAGGGGGCTCAGATTGTCAAGAAAGAATACCTCTCCGACGGTACGGTAGAAGTAACCTTAAGAATGTCGCTCAGCGGTGGCCTCATGCTGGTGATCCTTCCCGAGGTTGTTGAGGTCGAGAAGGTTGAAAAACCGGTTGCCGCTACACCGGAAGCACGGCCTGCTACGCCAGAGCCATCTGCTACCGCTCCTGCCCCTGCACCGACCGCTCCGGCAAAGATAGTTTACACGGGGTTGGTGGTGGATGCCCGTGGTATCCAGGCACGCCCGGCCATGTCTCCCAAGATTGTTGATGAGAATGGCCAGGAAGTCTATGGTTCCATGCAAGTGGATCGGGAATTTGCGGTTCAGCAGGGTATGAGTGGTTATGCCAGGGATCTAACGGCGGCCCAGAGCAATTCCAGGGTCACCAATAATCCGGCTACTATTAAGGGATTGCGTACCGAGGGTCCTGGTCAATCCAATATTATTATCAGTAATGCGGACGCTCAGACGCTTAGAGCTGCTGCTGAAAATCTTACTTTCTTGAAACAATGCAGGGTAATGATTGTATTAGACTGACTTGTGAATTGTGAACTGATTTTGAGAAGACCGCAACCGCCGAACAGAAGGTAGTTGCGGTCTTTTACTTTGCCATCCCAAATTTTATGCACTCGTAACAAGTCTGTCATTTCCGCGTAGGTGGGAATCCATAGAGGGCTAAACACTTGAAAAGAACTGGATTCCCGCTTCCGCGGGAATGACAAAAAGGGTAGAAATTTGGCTTTTCGCGAAGCCAGTATATTTAGTAGGGTTGGGTTTTACACCCGACCGTTTTCGGCGGTCCGCCTCAGGGCGGGACATCCTACAATCTGGAAGGTTATGTAAATGAACCATTACGAAGGAAAGATCGTTGTTTTACCGGAGGATTTGACTAACAAGATAGCAGCGGGAGAGGTGGTGGAGAGGCCTTCATCGGTGGTGAAGGAACTTATGGAGAATTCTCTGGATGCCGGTGCGACGGATATTATCATTGAGCTTGAAAATGGGGGCAAAAAGTTTATAAAGGTCATCGACAATGGAGAGGGGATAGACAGCGAAGACGTTGTTCTGGCTTTTGAAAGGTATGCCACCAGTAAGATATATACCTTCGATGATATATATAAAGTGAGATCCTTCGGTTTCAGGGGGGAGGCTCTTCCCAGCATCGCGTCAATTTCCAGGGTCGAACTGATAACGAGAAAGAAAGAATCCTTGTCGGGGACAAGGGTGAAGGTAGAAGGCGGGGAGATTAAAGAAGTTGTGGAGACAGGTTGCCCTGTGGGTACATCCGTTTCAGTCAGCGATATATTTTATTCTGTTCCGGTTCGTAAAAAGTTTCTAAAAAAGGACTCCACCGAACAGGGACATTGTATTGATATCATAACTAAGTTGGCTCTGCCACATCCCGATGTCAGGGTAAAGGTTGTGGCAAATGGGAGGGAAATTTTGAATATTCCCAAGACCAAAGACCTGTCTGAGAGGGTTTCCCTGGTTCTGGGTGGGGGGTTGAGAAAAAATATCCTCTACGTGAAAGGAAAAAGCGGGGATGTCAGACTGAGTGGATTTATTTCCAGACCTTATTTTACCAGGTCAAACACAAAGGGGCTGTTTTATTACGTAAATAAAAGATTTGTAAGGGATACTCTTCTAAACAGTGCCGTTATGACCTCTTACAGGAAGTTGATTGAGGCGAAGAGATATCCCTCAGTTGTGCTGTTTTTTGATCTTTCTCCCGACGATGTGGACGTAAATGTGCATCCTGCAAAAATGGAGGTACGCTTTAGAAATCCAGGAGATATCTATGAAATTGTGCTTGAGGCTCTCACAAGGGTGTTGGCCGGTATTTCTGCTGTATCGGAAATGTCATCTTTCCCGACTCCTGAAGGGGGCGGTGAAGGCTTTCAAAAATACAGAGGAGGGGTCGAGGAGGCACTGAAGAGATATACACTTTCATCAGGCACCAAAATCCCCCAATTTCCCCCTTTTTTAAAGCCTCCCCATGAGGGATTTTCAGAGGGAAGTCCCACTGCTGAGCAGGCAGGAATGTGGAAAATCTATAACGAGGAAGAATTATCCTTTT